>CAZXTT010000118.1:0-6457 GCA_964643775.1 uncultured Rhizobiaceae bacterium
TTCCTGGTCGTGGGTGACGAATATGGTGGTCAGGCCCAGCCTGCGTTGCAGGTTCTTGAGCTCGCGGCGCATCTGGACGCGCAGGTTGGCGTCGAGGTTGGAGAGGGGCTCGTCGAGCAGCAGCACGCGCGGCTCCACGACTATGGTGCGGGCCAGCGCCACGCGCTGTTGCTGGCCACCGGAGAGCTGCGAGGGGCGGCGCTGGGCGAGGTGCAGGAGATCGACGGTCTTCAGCGCCTGCTCGACGCGTGGGGCTATTTCGGAGGCCGGCACGCCGCGCTCCTGGAGGCCGAAGGCGACGTTCCTGAACACCGTCATGTGGGGCCACAGGGCGTAGTTCTGGAACACCATGCCGACGTTGCGCTCCCACGGCGGCAGGGTGGTCACGTCCTCGTCGCCGAGCAGGATGCGGCCCTCGGGGCGGGGGCCGAAACCGGCGATGGCGCGCAGCAGGGTGGACTTGCCGGAGCCGGAAGGGCCGAGGAAGGCGAAGAACTCGCCCGGCGCGATCTCCAGGTCGACGCCCTTGAGCACTTCCGTTTCGCCGAAGGAGATATGCAGGTCCTCGATGAGGATGCGGATGGAGCTGGTGGTCATGTCGTTTTTCTCAAACCTCCCTGGATTCGGCCATTCGTCAGGCCCCGGCGGCGGCGGCGAGCTTGCGGTCGGCCTCCTGGGTGGCGCGGGTGCGCTCCACGAAGCGGTGCGACAGCCAGGTGGCGATGCCGACTATGACCACCGCCAGCACGCCGAGCGCGGCGCCGGGGCCGCGTCCGGCGGCGGTTTGCATGTAGACGTAGATGCCGTAGGCCAGCGGCGCGTCGGATTCGGCGGAGACCAGCATGATGGTGGCGGAAAGCTCCACCGCGGCGGTGGCGAAGGCGGTGACGAACCCGGCGGCGATGCCCCCGGCCATGAGCGGCACGACGATGCGGCGCACGGTGGTGAAGCGCCCGGCGCCGAGGTTCTGCGCCGCTTCCTCCAGCGTCACCGACACCTGCTGCAGGGCGGCGGTGCAGGCGCGCAGGGCGTAGGGCAGGCGGCGGATCGACAGGGCGATGACTATTATCACCCACCACGAGGCCAGCGGCTTGCCGACGAGGGGCACCTGCACGTCGTGGAACAGGCGCAGGTAGCCTATGCCCAGCACCACGCCGGGGATGGCCACGGCGGCGGTGCCCAGGTAGTCGAGCAGCTTGCGCCCGGGCAGCCTGGTGCGCCAGACGATGTAGGCGATGGCGGTGCCGGCGATGACGTCGAACAGGGCCGCCAGCCCGGCATAGAGCAGGGTGTTGGTGATGTAGGGCATGGCGGTGGAGAAGACCTCCCCGTAGTGCTTCAGGGTATAGGCGTCGGGCAGCACGGAGAAGGACCATATGGTGGCGAAGGACAGGATCAGCAGGCCGATGTGGGGCGAGAGAACGAGCAGCAGGATGATGATGATGACCGTCCACGCGCCGATCTTTTCCCACGGCTTGAGGTCGCGCCTGAGCAGCCCGCCGCCGCCCTTTTGCACCGAGGCGTAATCACGCCCCTTGGTCGCCAGGTAGGAAACCCACAGGGAGAACAGCGAAAAGGCCACGAGGATCACCGAAATGACGTATCCCATGGGGTCGGCGATGCCGATGGAGGAGATGCGCAGATACGCCTGAGGCGCGAGCATGTTGTTGACGTTGAGCAGCAGCGGCGTGCCGAGGTCGTCAAAAACCTTGAGGAACACCAGCGCCGCGCCGGCGGCGAAGCCCGGCATGGCGAGCGGGAAGACGATGCGCCGGAACAGCCGCAAGCCATGCGCGCCCATGTTCTGGGCGGCCTCCTCCAGCGAGCGGTCGATCATGTTGAGGCTAGCGGAGAGGTTGATGAGGATGAAGGGGAAGTAGTGGATGGATTCCACCAGTATGACGCCGTTGAGGCCCTCCATGAAGGGGATGGTGAAGCCGAGATACTCGTCGAGCAGCAGGTTCACCGAGCCGTTGGCGCCGAAGATCATCTGCATGGCCACGGCGCCGACGAAGGGCGGCATGATGAGGGGGATGACGCCCAGCGTCTGGATGAGGGCGGCCCCGGCGAAGTTGAAGCGGGTGGTGAAATAGGCAAGCGGAATGGCGATGAGGGAGCCGAAGACCACCGACATGGCGGCGACGTAGAAGGAATTGACGAAGGATTCGCGGAACAGGGTGTTGCGGAAGAAATCGACGAAGTTGACCAGGGTGAGCTGGCCGCTCTGGGCATCGACGAAGGCGACGTAGACGACCATGGCCACCGGCACCACCAGGAAGGCGACGAGCAGTATGAGGATGGTGAGCGCCACGGCGCTCATGCCGAAATGGATTCTTCCTGCCTGCCGCATGAGGGCGCCTCCCCGCCGCCTGGCCCGGTTGCCACCCGCCCATCGCCGTCCGCCCCATTGCCGCCCGCCCCGATACGCCTTTCAGCGGCGAAGGGGGCGGGGGCGGTGCGTTTCGCCGGGCGGGTCAGCCTATTTCGCCATGGCGGCGGCTTTTTCCGCCAGCTCCCTGGCCTTGGCGTAGTTGGCCTTGACCATGGCGTCCCACTGCTGCTCCACCTCGGCCTGGCGTCCGGTCACCTTGTCGGTGGCCTTCTTGCGTTTCTTCTTGAAGATGGCGGCAAAGTCCGGATCCAGCGACCTGGCCTCGTCGATGGGCACGGCGGCGACCAGCGCGCGGGCCTCGTCGAGCATTTTACGGCCCTCGGCGTTGGGCTTTTTCGACAGCGCCGCCTCGGCTGCGTGGATGGCCCTGGTGGCGGCGCGCAGGTCATCGAGGCGGTAGGTTATCATCACGTCGAACATGGAGTTGACGAGATTGTAGCGGGCCTTGGACTTCTTGACGTCGAAGGCGACCTTGGCCGCCACCCCGCCGGTGAACGGGTTGGGCAGGTGTTTGGCCGGGCCGTCATAGAGCTCCGGGCGCACCGGCAGGCGCTGGATCCTGGGATCGAGCAGCAGCTTCTGGCCCTCCGCCGAGAGCACGAACTCGATGAAGGCGGCGGCGTTCTTCGGGTGCGGGGCCTTGTTGACGATGGCTATGTTGGCCGGCACCAGGGCGGTCACGGTGGGATAGTGGAATTCCACCGGGTAGCCGGTGGCCTTGGAGGAGAAGCCGAAGAAGTCGATGACGATGCCGATGCCGAACTCGCCGGAATTGACGCCGGAAGGCACGCCGAAGGAGCGCTCGGTGACGGTCTTGAAATTACCGGCGATGCGCTTCCACAGGGCCCAGCCCTTCTCCCAGCCGTCGCCCTGCAGGACGGTTTCCACCGTCAGGTGGGTGGTGCCGGAGCGCGACGGGGCGGACATGCCGACGTGGCCGAAATAGACCGGCCTGGCGAGGTCTTCCCATTCCTTCGGCACGGGCAGCTTCTTGGCCTGCAGGTAGCGGGTATTCCACATGAAGCCGTAGCCGGAGGCGGCGAAGCCCTTGTAATAGCCTTCCGGGTCGTTGATGGGAAAGGCGCCGATCCTGGCCGGTATGCCCTTGGCCTTGACCTCGTACCTGGCCAGCAGGCCGTCGCCCTTCAGCACCTCGAAGGCATCGGGCGCGGAGGCCCAGAAGATGTCGGAGGTGTTGTTCGAGGCCGTCTCCTGGATGTATTTCACCCCGGCGGTGGTCTTCTTCTTGAGCATTTCCACCTTGATGCCGGGATGCCTGGCCTCGAAGGCCTTCTTGAAGACGCCGGTCAGGTCCTTGGGGAACGAGGTGACGATCACCAGCTTGTCTTCCATCGCCGATGCGGCCGTGGAAGCCATCAGCAGGCCGGCGGCGAGCGCGGGCGCAATTATCCTGAAAAGTCGCATGATTGGTTTCCTCCCTGGTGTTTTTTTGTCTTGTTTTTCCTGCCTGATGCACATCGGCGTCACGGATGCGCTCAAGTGCGCTCAGGCAATCTGGTAACTCATTATAACCAGATGGAGGGGCATGGAAAGGGCAAAGTTTTACCGCATGGGCGGCATTCGCCTTGTCCCCGCAGGGGTGGGGAGGAGGGCGTTCATTTGCTCGCGGAGGGGGCGGGAGGCGGGCTTTTCAGCCAATCCATGGCGGCCTCCCCATCGAGGGGGCGGGAGAACAGGTAGCCCTGGCCTATGTCACAATCGGCTATGCGCAGGAAGCTGTGTTGATCCCTGGTTTCTATGCCTTCGGCAACGACGTCCATGCCGAGATTGTGGCCAAGGTCGATTATCGCCTTGGTGATGATGGTGTTGTCGGGATCCTTGCCGATGTCGTCAACGAAGGTCTTGTCGATCTTCAGCCGCTGGATGGGGAAGCGCTTCAGATGCGAGAAGGTGGCGTTGCCGGTGCCGAAATCGTCGAGAGTTATGCGGAAACCGGCCTCGTATATCCGGTGCAGGCTCTTTTCGACCAGTTCCTCGTCGCGGCCTATGATGGCGGTTTCGGTAAGTTCTATTTCTATTTCGGCGGGAGACAGGCGATGGCGTTTGAGGGCATATTCCAGTGCGGGCAGGAAATTGACGCACTTCAGTTCAAGCGGCGAGATGTTGATGGCCAGCACGCCCGGGTTCAGTCCCTGCTTCCTTGCTTGCGCGAACCATGAGAATGACTTTTCCATCACCACCTGGCCAAGCTCCATGATCAGGCCGTCTTCCTCGGCGATGGGGAAGAATTCCGCCGGTGATACCGGTTTTCCGTCGTGTGTCCAGCGGCTCAGCACCTCGAAGCCGGCATGCTCACCGGTGGAGAGGAATACCTGCGGCTGGAGGTTTATCCGGATGGCCTGATCATGCAGGGCGGTGCGCAGGGCGCTGGCTATGTAGCGGCGGCGCTCGCGGCGCTTTTGCAATTGCCTGTCGAAGTTGCGCCACTGGTTGCGGCCGGCCTCCTTGGCCTGGAAGAGCGCCGTGTCGGCCTTGCGGATGAGTTGGCCGGCGCTGGTGTCGCTGCTTCTGACCATGACCACCCCCATGGACACGCCGGGATTGAGGATGCGGTTTTCCAGGTGCATGCGGGTGGTGAGCATGGCGTGCAGCCTGTTGATCACCTGCTCAACGGTGCTTTCGTCTATGTCGGGCAGGAAAATGGCGAACTCGTCGCCGCCGAGGCGCGCCACCAGGTCGGTGGCGCGGGTGGCCTTTTTCAGGCGGCCGGACATGGCGCGCAGGTATTCGTCGCCGGTCTGGTGGCCGAAGGTGTCGTTGATCGACTTGAAGTGGTCGAGATCGAACAGGACGAGGCAGCCCCTGTCCTCTCCCTCGCGGCGGCGGTATTTGAGGAAGGCGGACAGCTCGTTCAGGAAGCTGGAGCGATTGAGCAGGCCGGTCAGGGAATCGGTGTCGGCCTGTTCGCGGATTTGTTGTTCGGCTTCCTTCAGGGAGGTTATGTCGGTGCTGACGAATATGGTGTGACCGTCGTCCGACTTGCGTTCACGCACCTGCACCCAGCGGCCGGAGGAAAGCTGCTGGACGAGATCGCGGCGCATGCCCTTCCTGTGCCTGTCGAGGCGCTCCTGCATCCACTGGCGCGAATTGGCCAGGGCCGGGTCTATGTTCTTGTATTGGCCGTTCTCGACGGCATGTTTCAGTATGTCCTCGTATTTTCGGCCAATCTCTATGGCGGGGGCGGCCTTGTCATAATAGAGCCTGTACTGGCGGTTGAAAAAGATCAGCCGGTCATCGGCGTCATAGGCGGCGATTGCGTTGGGCAGCACGTCCAGCAACTGGGTGAGCATGCGGGTGGCGTTTTCCCGCGCCATGTCATTGCTGGCGGATGGATGTTGCGCAGGGGCCGATTCCCGGCGGCCATGGAACACGCCGGCCAGGTAGCGCGCCTCGCCAATGTTCACGGGCGCGCCGGAAGAATACAGGATTTCGCCCCGGCGGCGGCCGGTGGCGATTTCCATGCGCAGGTTGAACCAGCCCTGGCCACTGTTCAGGCTGGCGATGAGCGCCTTGCGCATGGCGGCGCGTGAGCGGGGGGCGAAAACCGGCAGCAGGCTGTCGAACGTCATCTCCCCGGCCGCGTTCATGCCGAAGGTTTCCTCCGGGCTGCCATGCCGGAAGTTCAGCGAATGGCCGTTGCTGCTGATCCAGGCGAATGCTCTTGCGTCGTGCAGCAGTTCGTTGATGAGCCTGGGCAGGTGGGCAACCAAATGGTCATCGCCACATGGAGCGAGGTTTGCTGTTTTTTCTGCTGCCTTGTTCATGGGGTCCCCCGTGAAAAGCCCTCAAGCCCCCCATGGAGCCATATATCATCCCTCCGTTAATAAGTTGTTATCACAAGGCATCCGCATCCAGTGGTTGATAAGACCGGCATGGTTTGTTAAGAGGCTGTTAACGATTACCACCTATCGTCGTGATTGAGTAATCAAATATCGTATTGCGTGCATGGCGGGACGGCCGGGATCGAGCAACTGTCGCCCTTGGGGAGGGGCAAGTGAGATCCGGCCGGTGCACAATAACTCTGGAGGGAAATAAAGTGACCGC
>CAZXTT010000119.1:0-6398 GCA_964643775.1 uncultured Rhizobiaceae bacterium
GACGCCGACACCCCGCAGGTGGCCAAGGTGGAATTCGGCGCCACGCCGGTCATCTGGCTGGTGTTGCAAGGTGAGCGCACCCTGCAGGAGCTGGGGCTATATGCGCGGCGCACCATCCGCAAGCGGCTGGAGAACATAGACGGCGTGGGCGAGGTGCGCATCGCCGGTTATCGCGAGCGCACCATCCGCGTCTGGCTGGACATGGCGAAGATGGCCGCTTTCGGCGTCACCAGCCAGGACGTGGCGCGCGCCTTCAAGGTGCGGCATTTTCAGATGCCCGGCGGCTTCGTCGTCGGAACCAGCCGCGAGCTGCTGCTCAAGCTCGACCTCGAGTATCACGAGCCCGGCAAGCTGGCCGCGATGATCGTCGGCTGGCGGGGCGGCGCGCCCATCCGCATCAGCGACATCGGCCATGTGGAAGACGGCCTGGGCGACAACCGGAAACTCGCCACCTACAACGGCAAGCCGGCCATCGGCATAGGCATCATCAAGGTGAAGGGGGCGAATACCGTCGCCGTCATCGAAAAGGTAAGGCGGCGGGTGAGGGATGAGATCCAGCCGCAACTGCCCGCGGACATGAGGCTGAAAGTGGCCTCTGATGATTCCACCCTCATCCTGGAGCTGGTCAACGCCCTCAAGGAGCACCTGCTTTTGGGCACGCTGCTGGCGGCGCTCATCATCTGGGTGTTTCTCAAGAGCCTGCGCGCCACCGTCATCGTGTCGCTGGCCATTCCCGTGTCGCTGCTGGGGGCGGTGGCGGTTATGTTCTTCTTCGGTTACACCTTCAACTCGCTCACCCTGCTGGCGCTGCTGCTGCTCATCGGCGTGGTGGTGGACGACGCCATCGTGATGCTGGAGAACATCCACCGCCACATGGAGGAAAAGCTCGAGCCCACGCCACGGCAGGCCGCCATCGCCGGTGGCGCGCAGGTGATCTTCGCCATAATGGCCGCCACCTTCACGCTGGTGGCCATCTTCGCGCCGGTCATCTTCATGGAGGGCATCATCGGCCGCTTCTTTCGCTCCTTCAGCGTGGTGGTGACCTTCGGCGTGCTCATCTCCTTCCTCGTCTCGCTGACCCTGACGCCCATGCTGTGCGCGCGCTGGCTGCGCGTGGCGGAAAGCCACGGGCGGCTGTATAACTTCATGGAAGGCGTCTTCCGTGACATGGAGCGCGGTTACACCTGGCTGCTGCGCGGGGCGCTGAAGGCGCGCTGGCTGGTGCTCGTTCTGGCCGCCGTTTCCATGCTTCCCGCCTATTTCTTCATGGGGCAGATCGGCAAGGGCTTCCTGCCCAAGGAAGACGAGGGGCGCTTCATCATCAGTTTCAAGACCCCGCTTGGCTCATCGCTGGCCTATGGCGCCGGCCGCCTGCGCGAGATCGAGAGGGTGCTGAAAACGCATGATGAGATCGAGGGCTATTTTTCCACCATCGGCTCCGGCACCACGCGGCAGGTGAACCGTGGCGAGGTCTTCGTGCGCCTGAAGCCCCGCGAGGAGCGCCACAAGCACATGTATGAGACCATCGGCGAGCTGCGCGCGGAGCTGGCGCATATTCCCGGCGTGAAGGCCTTTCCCGCGCCGGTGTCGCCCATCGGCGGCAACCGCGGCGAGCCATTGCAGTTCGTGCTGGAAGGGCCGGGCCTGGCCCAGGTGGCCGAGCTGAGCCGCAAGCTGCACGAGCGCCTGCGCAAGCGCGCCGAACTGGGAGAGGTGGACCTGGATCTGCAGCTCGACCTGCCGCAGCTCGTGCCGCTGATCGACCGCACGCGCGCCGCCTCCCTGGGGCTTGCGCCATATGATGCCGCGGTGGCGCTGAACATCCTCGCCGGTGGCTTCGACGTGGCCAAATACAACGATGATCCCGGCGACGGAGAGCGCTACGACATCCGCCTGAAGGCGCTGAACGGGCAGATTCGCTCCGTGCGCGACCTGGACAACATCTACCTGCGCAGCGCGTCTGGCAAGATGGTCAAGCTCGGCTCCGTGGTGCGGCTTAAGGAAACGCTTGGCCCGGCGGTGGTGACCCGTCATGACCTGCAATACGCGGGCTATTTCTACGCCACGCCGGTGATTCCGCTTGGCGATGCATCCGAGCTTGTGCAGCGGGAGGCAAGGGGCCTGTTGCCCACCGGTTATCATGTGCGGCTCATAGGACAGGCGGAGGAGTTCGGGCGCACGGCGCGCAACATGATGTTTGTCTTCATCACCTCGATCATCCTCGTCTACATGGTGCTGGCCAGCCAGTTCAATTCCTACATCCAGCCCTTCATCCTCATGCTGGCGCAGCCGCTGGCCATCGTCGGCGGGCTGGCGGGCCTGTGGCTCATGGGCCTGGGGCTGAACATCTTTTCCATGATCGGCCTGGTGCTCCTCATGGGGCTGGTGGCCAAGAACTCCATTCTGCTGATCGAGTTCACCAACCAGTTGCGGGCAAGGGGCAGGGGCATCGACGAGGCGCTGCTGGAGGCCTGCCCCGTCCGCCTGCGCCCGGTGGTCATGACCAGCCTGACCATCATATTCTCCATGCTGCCGGCGGCGCTGGGCCTGGGCGCGGGCGCCGACACCAATCCGCCGCTGGCGGTGGCCGTCATCGGCGGCATGACAAGCTCCACGCTGCTCACCCTCATCGTGGTGCCCGCCGCCTATTCGCTGGTGGAAGGAGCGCTTGCGCGCCTGCGCAAGTGGCGCGGAAAGGGCCGGCGGAAAGCCGCCGCGGGATAAGGTTCCGCTCGCTTGCGGGTTCCGGAGGCGTGGTTATCCGCTGGTCTGCCCGGCCAGCCATTCGAGATAGCCCCGCGCGCCGCCGGTCACCGGGATTTGCAGGATGGCCGGTTCCTCGTAGGGGTGCAGGTTGGCTATTGCCCGCATGGCCTCGCGGGCGCGTGCGCCAGTGGTCTTGACCAGCATGGCCGCTTCGCTGTCATGCTCCAGCTTGCCTTGCCATTCGTAGATGGAGGTCATGGCCGGGAATATGTTCACGCAGGCCGCCAGGCGTTCTTTGACCAGCGCCTCGCCCAGCTTGCGGGCCGCCGCCTCGTCGGGCAGGGTGGTGTAGATCAGCACTGCCCGTTGTTCGTTGCCATCATTGCCCATCGTTACGCCACCTTTCATCAACACGCGAAGCATCCAAAACGGATAGCCATTGTGCTAGGGTCTGGTCTCAATAAATGCATGGTGCCAGTTGCCGGAGAGAAAATCGGCATGGATCGAAAAGAGATGGGAAATGAAGCTCATACGGCTCATGCCGATTTTCTCCCCGGCAACTGGCATCCATGCATTTATTGAGACCAGACCCTAATCATAGCCCATGACCCGAGCGCCATCACCCCTTCGTGGAAAAAGCCGCGCGCGGCGGCTGTTGCGCATATACGCGGCCTTCCTGCGCGGTTTCCTGCGCGAGCTGTTCGACGCGCGGCTGGAGCATTACGCCGCCTCGCTGAGCTGGAGCTCGCTGTTCGCCATCGTGCCGCTCAGCGCTCTGCTGATCGCCGTTTTCACCTCGCTGCCGCTGTTCCAGCGCCTGCGCGCCGCCGCCGAGCGGCTCATCGCCGACAACCTGCCGGTGAGCGATCCGGCGGTCATCATGGATCATCTCGACCGCTTCGTCGCCAATGCCCATCAACTGGGCTGGGTGGGCGGCGCGTGGATGCTGCTGGCGCTTTATCTCTTCGTGCGCACCTATGACTACATAGTGCAGGACATAGCCCACGCCCCGGAGCGCTCCGTGCCCAGGGCGGTGGGGCTCTATTCGCTGCTGGTGCTGGCCAAGCTGACGCTGGCGGCGGCGGCCTTCTCGCTGCAGGCGAGGCTCGGCCAGTGGCTGGGGCAGGGGGCGCTGGCGGCGGTGTCGCGGCAGGGGCTGTCGGTGGCCCTCATCTGGGCCATCTTCTGGCTGTTCTACCAGTTCTCTCCCAACCGCCGCATCGCCCCGGCAAGCGCGGCCACCAGCGCCTTCATCGCCGCCATCGTGTGGGAGGCGGCGCGCTACCTGTTCGTGCTATACGTCGGCTGGGGCGGCGCTTACAGGACGATATACGGCTCCGTCACCACCGTCATCTTCTTCCTGCTGTGGCTCTATGTCTCCTGGGCCATATTCATCTACGGCCTCAGGTTCTGCGTGCTGCTCAACCGCAAGGACGGGACACGGGCCCCACCGGCATGAAGAAACCTCCCGGAGCGGCCATGCCCCGGGAGGCGCTGTTCATGCCTCATGTCAAGGCTAAAGACCTGGCTCAGGCCCGGGCCGGGTTGAACAGGCGCGGGGTGAACAGCCCGCTGGCGGAGAAGCGGCGGAAGTTGCGCGCCACAGCCAGCACCATGAGATCGAGCAGCGGCTCGACGGCGACGACGAGGATGTAATAGGCGCCGAAGATGCCGATCTGGCGGAGGTTATCGGCCCCGAAGCCATGCCCGTAGAGGGCCCAGAACATCACCCAGCCGATGATCCCGGCCTGGAAGGCCAAGGACAGCCTCAGCACCTGCCCATAGCCCAGCTCGGTATAGGGCGTGTCAGCCGGAATGATGCGCTTGGCCAGCACGTGAATGGCGAACAGCGGGAACAGCAGGGTGGAAACGTTGATGCCGTATTGCGGCAGGTCGAAGGGCGCGAAGAACACCCCCTGCAGCAGCAGCCCCGCGGCCAGCCCGATGGCCGCCGCCGCCGGCCCGAACAGCAGGTAGAGAGTGGTGCCGAAGATGAAGTGAACCTCCGAGATGCCTTTCGGGAAGTGGGGCAGGACCTCGAAGAACACGAAGACCAGCGCGGTGGTGATGAGCGAGCGCGCGGCCAGCGAGACGATGCCCTTTTCGCGCATGGCCTCCCACGCGGCCCTGGCGGTGATGCCGAAGGCGGCCGCCCCCGTTGCATAGCTCAGCGCCATCTTGGCGCCCTGCACGACGCCGGGTTCGATATGCATGATGTCTTCCTCCTCGATGATGGAGGAACGGAGATGGGAAAGACTGCCAGCTTCCACCTTGCCCGTCACGGGCGCGAATGGCCTGACGGCCTTTACGGAAATCACCCCGTTCCGTGTTGCCGTTGCCCCCGGAAGGGGGCGCCAATGGATGGCAGGTCTCCTGGCTCGCGGGTCGATGCCTTTGGCCTTCAGGGGCCTTCCCAGCGCCTTGACGCGCCAGTGGCCGCTGGTCGAAGGATTGGCTCGCCGCTCACAGTTGCGGGGGCAGCCGCGGACTTGCACCGCGTTCCCTTTTCACCCGTCCGGATCCGGCCGGTCCCGGGCACCATCCAGTGACAATAGCTAGCGTTCGCCGCCGCCGCGTGTCAATGGCGTTGACAATGGCTGGATGAGAGCGGCCCCGCCGGGGAGGGGATCATTGTTCTGTTTCGTCATCCGTCTCTGGCTCGCGCAGGAACAGCACCTTGAGCTTGCCTCTCGGCTCGAAGTCCCTGATCACCGATTCGAAGCGTGTGGGGGAGGTCTTCCTTATCTTGCCGTCCCAGCACAGGCTCACGAGCCTGTAGGGAGGCTGCTTCTCGATGATCAGGTGGAAACGGCCGATGGGACCGGCCCAGGTGTCGGCGGTTTCCAGTATGTAATGCACCTGGTGGGCGAGGAGGGGAGTGGTTCCCTGGTGCGACAGCAATTTTTCGGCGGCGCGTTCAAAGGCGGCGTCGGTGCAATATGCCTTGCGCATCCATTTTTCCTCCCGTGGATTCGGCATGAAGAACTCGCCCGCGATGGGCTGGTATTCATGCTCGATGATGGTGTCGCGCCCCGGCGGGAAATGCTGACGCCAGTAATAGGTGACATGGGCGCGCCAGTTCCATTCCGGAGCGCCCTGACCGCCTGGCCGCAAGGGGGGAGACCATGTTACCAGCCCATGCATTTCCAGTTCGCGCCGGGCCTGTGGCGAGAGGTTGCGCAGGGTGTTCATGAATGCTTCCCACGCGGCAGGAGGCTCCGGCACGACGACCGGCAGACCATGTTTTTTCAGGACATTGGTCACATCCAGCCCGTTGAGCGTGGCGCGCGCCTCTATGCGCGGCCTTATTTCCCTGCCGTTCACCCATACATGGAAGCCAACCACGTCGGGATTGCCGATAGTGCCGGTCGATGGAAGGGAGATGTTGGTATCTTCGCCCATGGAAATGGCCGGAAGCGGAAAGGCCACGATGGTGTCGAAAGGTTCCTTGCCGATCACCTGGTAGCGATAGCGCACCCGCACCCTGGTTGGCGAAATGAACAGGGTTTCCTCGGCTATTTTCACCTTGTCGGTGCGCGCCAGGCGTATGCCGTCGGTTTCCAGCACCGCCACCCCGTCATTGCTCCGGGCGGTGGAGGAAAGAAGCAAGGGCAGCCCGCCAAGCGTCATCATGCCCACGGCAAGGGCGGAAAGGGCGCGTGCAATTTTGCCGGTCATTGGATGATACCTCG
>CAZXTT010000120.1:0-3226 GCA_964643775.1 uncultured Rhizobiaceae bacterium
CCGGCGGTCAACGTGCCCGCGGTGATCGTGGCATTCATCGGTTGTTTCGTGCTGGTGCAGGTGGTGCGCGGGTTCTTGTCCCCTGAAGGGGATTACGAGCTGGTGGCGCGGCTGGGATTCGTGCCCATGCGGTACTGGCTGCCGCTCGATGCCCAGCACCTGCTTCCCGGTGGGCTGTGGGCGGCCATGCTGGGGCCGTTCACCCATGCCTTCGTGCATTCGGGGTGGCTGCACCTGGCGATCAATTCGCTGTGGCTGATGGCCTTCGGGGCGCCGGTGGCGCGGCGGCTCGGCGGGGTGCGTTTTACCCTTCTCATGCTGTTGAGCGCCGCCGCCGGGGCGCTGTTCTACCTCGGCCTGCACTGGGGGGAGCGCACCTTGCTGATCGGGGCGTCGGGCGGCGTTTCGGGCATGATGGGGGCGGCCATCAGGCTGATCTTCGCCGGCAACGCGACGCTGAGCGAGGGCATGCGGCGGGACCTGTCGCGGGTGCGGCCCTTGACCATCATGGAATGCCTGGCGTTGCCGCGCCCGCGCGTGTTCATCCTCGTGTGGATGGGCATCAACCTGGCTTTCGGGGTGCTGGGGCTGGGCGGCGGCGGCGACGCGATAGCCTGGGAGGCGCACGTGGGCGGATTCCTGGCCGGGCTGGTGCTGCTTTCGGTTTTCGACCGCCCGGCGGCGCGGCGGGAGGCGCGTGACGTGGCGTAAATCCGCTTTCGATGCTATAGTGAGTCCCGCAAACAAAAAGAACAGGGAAACAAGGAAGGGACGAAGCAATGAACGTCGGAAGCATTCTCGCGCGCAAGGGGCGGGAAATAGCCACCGCCGATGCGTCCATCAACCTGCGGGCGGCGGCGCGCATGATGAGCGAGCGCAACATAGGCTCGCTGGTGCTGGTGGATGGTGATGGCGAGCTGGCCGGGATAATCTCCGAGCGCGACATCGTGCGGGCGATGGCCGACGCGGGCGAGGCGGCGGCGGCCCTGCCGGTGAGCCGTTTCATGACCGCCGACGTCTGCACCTGTTCGCCGGAGACGCTGACCGGGGAGCTGATGCAACTGATGACCGAGCGGCGCTTCCGTCACCTGCCGGTGGTGGACGGCGAGGGGCGGATGATCGGCATAGTGTCGATCGGCGACGTGGTGCTGCAACGCATGAAGGAAATGGCCTTCGAGGCCGAGCAGATGAAGCAGTATATCGCCAGCGGGTGATATTTCGCGCCTTTGCCGCCGGCATCCACTCATTGATTGAGACCAGTATCTAGCAGTTCCATCAACCTCGCGGCGGAGAGGAATTCGTCGCCGCGGCGCTTGAGGCGGGCTGCCGCCTCGGCGTCCTCGCCCCACTGGCTGATGTTCCACTGTTCCTCGAGGTTGGCGGCCCGCCATGCCTGTTCGGGGCTCAGGTGGCGCTCGGCCACGGCCAGCGGCAGGATGGCCGACGAGGTGAGGGTGGCCATGTTGTTGAGCGCCGCCAGTTGATAATCGCCGAACACGCCGTAGCGCCCGGCGATGGCCCGCAATGTCCGTTCGTCCTGCGCCACCGGCATGACGCCGCGGGTGACGGTGAATCCGGCCCCCATCTGCCGCTCGGCCCATTGCAGCAGGGGGTCCCACGTTTCGGCCTGCAGGTGGGCGAAGGCCAGGGGGGTTTCGGCGCGGTAGCACAAGAGCTCGTGGGCGCCGTGGGCGGTTATGGCGGCCAGGACCTCGCTCCTCCTGCCGCGCACCCGGTCGATGGCGGCGTTGCACAGGCGGGTGAGCGGCATGGCGAAGGGGTTTATGGTCTTTTCCTGGGCGCGCCATTCATCGGCCACCGCCTCGGCCAGCGGGCGGGTGGGAACCTCGAAGGGGGCCTTGAGCGGGGTTTTCAGCGGCTTGCCGTCCAGCTCGATGGTGAATGGCGGGGCGTCGCCGGCCACCCTCACCTGCTCGTAGAAGCGCCGCGGCATGGGGCGCTCGAAGCGGTCCTTCATCAGCCGCTCCAGCTCCCCGGCGGCCAGTTGCAGCTTTTTCGGCTCGTCAGGCATTGGTGATGTCCGCTTGCAGGCGCTCCACGGCCAGGGTGGGTATTTCGTCGAACGTTTCGGCTATGTGGAGCGCCCCGGCGGCCCTTTGCCGCTCCGGCGGGTGATAGCCCCAGGCGACGCCGATGGCCCCTATGCCGGCGTTCGCGGCCATTTGCATGTCGTGGGTGGTGTCGCCGACGAGAACGGCGTCGCGTGGGCCGAGGCCGGTTTCGCCGAGGGCGCGCAGCACCATTTCCGGGTGCGGCTTGGAGGGGGCGTCGTCGGCGGTCTGGGTGGTGGCGAAGCAATGGCCGAGGGAGAAGCGCTCGAGCAGCGCGTCCAGCCCGCGGCGGGCCTTGCCGGTGGCTATGCCGAGCAGCACATCGGGGCGGGAATGCAGCTCCATGATGGCCTGCCTGGCGCCGGGGAACAGCGGCTCGTGGAAGTCCGGGTCGTGGCGCAGGGCGAAGAAGGCCTCGCGGTAGGCATCGGAAAGCCTGTTCACCATTTCCGGGGAGGCGCCGGGGGCCAGGGGCGCCATGGCCTCGGGCAGCGACAGGCCGATGACCTCGCGCACCGCCCGTTCGCCGGGAAAGGGCACGCCGTGCGCCTCGAAGGCCATGCGCATGGCGCGGGCTATGTTGTGCTGGCTGTCGACCAGCGTGCCGTCGCAATCGAAGATGATGAGTTTCATGTGTCTCGCAGGCGCGCCGCCGTTATCGTTGTTTCCCGCGCCTCTCATAGCGCTCCGGGTCGAAGCCTAGCAAGGAAAAGCTGGCGGCCATGTGTTCGGGCAGGGGGGCGGTAATGTCGAGCAGGTCGCCGGAGACGGGATGGGGGAAGGATATGCGCCGGGCGTGCAGGTGCAGCTTGCGCTCCATCTCCCGTGGCAGGCGCTCCATGTTTTCCAGCCCGCCATAGCGCGGATCGCCGATGATGGGGTGGCCGAGGTGGGCCATGTGGACGCGCAACTGGTGGGTGCGCCCGGTGGTGGGCTTGAGCGACAGCCAGGCGGCCCGGTTGCCTGCCGCCTCGATGAGCGAATAGCGGGTTCTGGCCGCCTGCGGGTCGGATATGGGCCTGGCCCCCTCCGGCAGGTGGCCCGCCACCGCCATGCGCTCGCCGTCGCGGGTGCGCGCCTTGACCAGCTCGTTCTCGATCAGCCCCTGGCGGGGGCGCGGCAGGCCGTGGACGACGGCCCAGTATATCTTGCGC
>CAZXTT010000121.1:0-4155 GCA_964643775.1 uncultured Rhizobiaceae bacterium
ATAGATGGTCGGGCGAGGCGGCGGGAAAAGGCGGTGGTGCGCGGGATGAGCGGCTATGATGTCATGGTGATAGGCGGCGGCCATGCCGGCTGCGAGGCGGCTGCGGCTGCGGCGCGGGCGGGGGCCTCGGTGGCGCTCGTCACCCATGCTTTCGCGCGCATCGGCGAGATGTCGTGCAATCCGGCCATCGGCGGGCTGGGCAAGGGGCACCTGGTGCGCGAGATAGATGCCCTGGACGGGCTGATGGGGCGGGTGGCGGACGCGGCGGGTATTCAGTTCCGGCTGCTCAACCGTTCGCGCGGGCCGGCGGTGCGCGGCCCCAGGGCGCAGATGGACAGGGCGCTATACCGCAAGCACATGCAGGCGGCGCTGCGGGCCACGGCGGGGCTTGCGGTGATAGAGGGCGAGGCGGTGGATATCCGCGTCGGCGGCGGGCGGGTGCGTGGCGTGGTGCTGGACAACGGCGAGGAGATGGAATGCCGGGCGGTGGTCCTGACCACCGGCACCTTCCTCAACGGATTGATCCACCTGGGCGAGAAAAGCTGGCCGGCGGGGCGCATGGGCGATCCGCCGTCGAAGGCGCTGGCGGAGCGGCTGCGCGGCATGAACCTGCGCATGGGGCGGCTGAAGACCGGCACGCCGCCGCGGCTGGACGGGCGCACGATAGATTACGGCAGGCTGACGGAGCAGCCCGGCGACGACGAGCCGGTGTTCTTCTCCTTCCTGACGAGCGGGCCGGTCAACCGGCAGGTATCGTGCCACGTGACCCATACGACGGAGCAAACACACGCCATAATCCGCGACAACCTGCATCGCTCGGCCATGTATTCGGGGCGCATAGACAGCACCGGGCCGCGCTATTGCCCGTCCATCGAGGACAAGATAGTGCGTTTCGCCGAGCGTCCGTCGCACCAGGTGTTCCTCGAGCCGGAGGGGCTGGATACGCACGTGGTCTATCCCAATGGCATTTCCACCTCGCTGCCGGAGGACGTGCAGAAACAATACGTGGCCAGCATTCCGGGGCTGGAAAGGGCGGTCATGTTGCAGCCGGGATATGCCATAGAATACGACCATGCAGATCCGCGCGAGCTGGATGGCTCGCTGATGGCGCGCAAGATGCCGGGGCTCTTCATGGCCGGGCAGATAAACGGCACCACGGGCTATGAGGAGGCGGCGGCGCAGGGGTTGCTGGCGGGGGTGAACGCGGCGCGGCTGGCCGCCGGGAAGGAGCCGGTCGTGGTATCGCGCGCCGACGGCTACCTGGGGGTGATGGTGGACGACCTGATAACGCGCGGGGTGTCGGAGCCCTATCGCATGTTCACCTCGCGGGCCGAATACCGCCTGTTGCTGCGCGCCGACAATGCCGACGAGCGCCTCACGCCGCTGGGGATCGAGTGGGGCATCGTGGGCGGCGAGCGGGCGGCGGCCTTCCGGGAAAAGCGCAAGGTGCTGGAAGAGGCGCGGGCCTTCGCGCGGGACAATGCCATAACGCCGCGGGAGGCGGAGCGCTTCGGGCTGAAGGTGAACATGGACGGGCGGCGGCGCGATGTCATGGACATTCTCGCCTTGCCGGGCGGGGGGCTTGGAAAGGCGCTGGAGATATGGCCGCGGCTGGGCGCTTTTCCCGCCTTTGCGCTGGAGGCGCTGGAGACGGAGGCCATATACGCGGGGTATCTCTCGCGGCAGGAGGCCGACGCGCGGGCCTTCCGGCGCGACGAAGCGGTGAGCATTCCGGGGGATTTCCGCTATGATGGATTGCCGGGATTGTCCAACGAGATGCGCGAGAAGCTGGAGCGCGCGCGCCCGGCGACGCTGGGGCAGGCGGCGCGCATAGACGGCATGACGCCGGCGGCGCTGGCGATAGTATTGGCGGCCGTCAGGAGCCGGGGCAGGAGCAGGCGGGAAACGACATGAAGATTCTCAAGCCCATGGCGGGAGAAGAGGAGGTGTGCGAGCGCTTTGGCGTTTCACGTGAATCCAGAAAGCGGCTCGGCATCTACGTGCGGGAACTGGAGCGCTGGAACAGGCGCATCAACCTGGTGGGGCCGAAGACCATCGGCCAGGTATGGACGCGGCATGTGGCGGATGCCCTGCAGCTCATTCCATTATTGCCGGAAGGGACGCGCGGAATAGTCGATCTGGGCTCCGGCGGCGGGGTGCCGGGGCTGGTGCTGGCGCTGGCCTTGGCCGGGGAGCGGGATATCCACATGACACTTGTGGAAAGCAATGCAAAAAAGGCCGCGTTCCTCAGACAGGTGGCGCAAAAGGCAGGGGTTCGTGTTAATATCGTCAACCAGCGAATCGAACATCTTGATCCCGCAGATCTGGGCGCGGGGCCGGACATGGCGGTGATGGCGCGGGCCCTGGCGCCGTTGCCGGAGCTGCTGGAGCTGAGCTGGCCGCTATTGCGCGCCGGGGCGGTGGGAATTTTCCTCAAGGGACAAGATGTTGAGAGAGAATTGACGGAAGCCACAAGATATTGGAAAATAAAGGCGAAAAAGGTTCCGTCGATTACCGATGAAAAAGCGGAGATTCTGATTGTCGAGGAGGCCAGACGTGTTTGATGCGGCGAAAAACGGGGAAATGCGCATGCCGCGCATCCTTGCGGTGGCCAACCAGAAGGGCGGGGTTGGCAAGACGACCACGGCGATAAACCTGGGCACGGCGCTGGCGGCGGTTGGCGAGAAGGTGCTGGTGGTCGATCTCGACCCGCAGGGCAATGCCACCACCGGTCTGGGAGTGGAGCGCCCGGCGGTGCGCCGCTCCACCTATGACGTGCTGATCGGCGAGGCGGGTCTGGGGGAGATAATATCCGATACCGGCATACCGGGGCTGGACTGCGCGCCTTCCACCATGGATCTGCTGGGGGCGGAGCTGGAGCTGGCGGACTTCGAGCGCAAGACATACCGCCTCAAGGACGCGGTGGAAAAGATGGCGCGCGAGGGGCGGCATTACACCTATATACTGGTCGATTGCCCGCCGTCGCTCAATCTCCTGACGATCAATGCCCTGGCTGCCGCCGATGCCGTTTTGGTGCCGTTACAATGCGAGTATTTCGCCCTCGAGGGCTTGTCGCAACTGTTGCGCACGGTGGACAGGGTGCGGGCCAGCCTCAATCCGCGGCTGATGATACAGGGAGTGGTGCTGACCATGTATGACCGGCGCAACTCGCTGTCGTCGCAGGTGGCGCAGGACGTGCGCTCGGTGCTGGGCGACAAGGTTTACCAGACCATCATCCCGCGCAACGTGCGGGTGTCGGAGGCGCCGTCGCATGGCCAGCCGGTGTTGCTCTATGATGGCAAGTGCGCCGGGTCGCAGGCATATATCCGGCTGGCCTCCGAGATAATCCGCCGCGAGAGCGATTTGCGCGCGGCTTGAGTCCGTTCCGTAATGATCTTGACAGCGGCCTTGAACAATCGATTCACACCCGGTATGACCGGGTAATACCAGGTAAAACCACGAACGGGGATGATTTCAGGCCATGAACAGCGCGCCTAAAAGAAGACTGGGGCGGGGGCTTGCCGCGCTCATTGGCGATGACGTGACGGAAGAGAGCATCGTGGAGGCGGCGCGGGGGCTGAAGATGGTGCCGATCGCCGATCTTTCGCCCAATCCGCGCAACCCGCGGCGCATGTTCGCCGAGGATCAGCTTGAGGAGCTGGCGCGCTCGATCAGCGAAAAGGGCGTGTTGCAGCCCATCGTGGCGCGCCCGGCGGAAGAGCCGGGGCGCTATGAAATAGTCGCCGGCGAGCGGCGCTGGCGGGCGGCGCAGAAGGCCGGGGTGCATGAAATCCCGGTGGTGGTGCGCGACCTGTCGGAGGCCGAGGCGCTGGAGGTGGCGCTGATAGAGAACATCCAGCGCTCCGACCTCAACGCGGTGGAAGAGGCGCAAGGTTACGCGCAGCTTATGGAGATGTTCGGCTATACCCAGCAGCAACTGGCTGATACCCTGGGCAAGAGCCGCAGCCACATAGCCAATACCCTGCGGTTGCTGACCCTGCCGGAGGACGTGCGCAAGATGATCGCCGATGGCGAAATATCGGCTGGTCACGCGCGGGCCCTGATAGCCACCGAT
The DNA here is from genome assembly GCA_964643775.1 of uncultured Rhizobiaceae bacterium. Taxonomy (GTDB): domain Bacteria; phylum Pseudomonadota; class Alphaproteobacteria; order Rhizobiales; family Aestuariivirgaceae; genus Thermopetrobacter. Next base: position 4,076 of record CAZXTT010000121.1, read on the forward strand.
GATCCCTCGGCGCTGGCGAAAAAGATCGCCAAGCTGGGGCTTTCGGTGCGTGAAGCCGAAAAGCTGGGGCAAGAGGCGAC
>CAZXTT010000122.1:0-2958 GCA_964643775.1 uncultured Rhizobiaceae bacterium
AGGAAGAGCTTGAACAGGCCATCCGCGACGCCGTCTCCGCCGCCCTCGCCGTGGCCGAATGGCCGGAGCATATACCCGCCTCCGTAACGCCGGAAATATCCGTCACCCTCGGCGGCGACGAACGGGTGCGCGAGCTGAACCGCGAGTGGCGCGGCAAGGACAGGCCGACCAACATCCTCTCCTTCCCCGCCCCCGCCGACATGCCGCTGCCCGCCGGTGCGCCGCGCCCCCTGGGCGCCCTGGTGCTGGCCGGGCCGGTGGTCGCCGCCGACGCGCGAGCCGCAGGGGTGCCGCTGGCCGAGCATCTCGCATGGCTGGTGATTCACGGAATGTTGCATCTTCTGGGATACGATCACCAGACAGACCGCGAGCGCGCCGTCATGGAAGAACTGGAGCGGCGCGCCCTGAAGCACCTGGGTTACCCGTGCCCGCATGGCGGAGCCGGGGAAGCCGCCTGACAGGAAAGACCATTGAAAACCATGCAGCACATGCCCACGAAAGAAGCATTTGCAATGACCGAAGACGACGACCCGATGCCTGACCACGGGCAGGGCTGGCTGGCCCGCATCAGGGAGGTGTTCGCCCCTTCCTCCTCGCGGACGGAAAGCCAGGCGGCCAGCCGGTTATCAGGCCCCTCGCGCCACCGCGCCCGCCGCATGATGGGCAAGCTAATCGCCTTTTCCGATCTCAGGGTGGCCGACGTGCTGGTGCCACGCGCCGACATCGTCGCCATCGAGGCTTCCGCCCCCTTGAGCGACCTGTTCGCCCTGTTCACCAGCGCCCAGCACTCGCGCATCCCCGTCTATCGCGAAACCCTCGATGACACGCTGGGCATGGTGCATATCAAGGACCTGTTCTCCCTCATGCACGCGCGCGCGCGGCGCGTCCGCGGGGCCGACAATGCCTCCACCCAGCCGGACATGCTGCTCGAAGGCTCATTCCTCGCCACCACGGTGGAAGCCTCCGGCCTGCTGCGCCCGCTGCTTTTCGCCCCGCCCTCCATGCCCGCCGGCGACCTGCTGCTCAAGATGCAGTCCACCCACCTGCACATGGCCATCGTGGTGGACGAATACGGCGGCGCGGAAGGGCTGGTCACCATCGAGGACCTGGTCGAGCAGATCGTCGGCGAGATTTCCGACGAGCACGACGAGGAGGAGGAAGAACAGATAACCGCCGTCCCCGGCGGCTACGTGGCCACCGGCCGCGCCGGGATAGACGAGCTGGAGAAGCTGCTCGGCGTCGATCTGCTGCCCCATGACCTCGACGAGGAAACCGACACCGTGGGCGGTCTCATCATGGCCCTCGCCGGGCGGCTGCCGGTGCGCGGCGAGATAATCCGCCACGACAGCGGCCTCGAGTTCGAAATCCTCGACGCCGACCCCAGGCGCGTCAAGAAGGTGCGCGTCTGCCTCGATTCTTGCGAAAAGGAAGCCGGTTGAGCCGCCATGGGATAGGGCGATCACGGAACCACCATCTCCGGGGTATCATGAGCAACCCCTTCTCCACCATCGCGGAACGCATCGGCAGCCTCGCTGGCTGGCGGCGTTACCTGGCCGCCGCCCTTGCCGGGGGCATGGGCTCGCTCGCCCTGCCGCCGCTGCGCGCGCTGCCCGCCATCGCGGCCTTCGCCGTCCTCGTCTGGCTGCTCGACGGCGTGGCTGCCCGCGCCGCTTCACTGAAGGAGCGGCTGCGCGGCGGCTTCGCCGTCGCTCATGGCTTCGCCCTTGGCTGGTTCGGCCTGTCCATGTGGTGGATAGGCGAGGCCTTCCTCGTCGATGCCCGCTCCTTCGCCTGGGCGCTGCCGCTGGCGGTCACCGCCATGCCGCTGGGGCTGGCGCTCTTCTGGGGGCTGGCCGGGGCCGTGGCCGCCGCCTCGTGGCGCCCCGCCGCTCCCTCGCGCCTGTTCATAGCCGCCGCCGCCCTGGGGCTGGCCGAGGCCCTGCGCTCATACGTGCTTGGCGGCTTTCCGTGGAACCTGCCGGCCCATGCCCTGGGCGGCTGGGCCGTGCCGGCGCAGGCCGCCTCGCTCATCGGCCCCGAGGGGCTGAGCTTCCTCTCCGTGCTGTGGGGCGCGTCTCCCGCCCTGCTGACCGTCGCGGCTCCGGCGGGGGCAGGGGGCAGAGCAGGGGGCGGGGGCAAGGGCAGGGCAGGGCGACTGGCGGTGGCCGCCGCCGTGGGGCTGAGCATGGCCGCGGTGGCGCTGTTCGGCCTGTGGCGGCTTAACCACCCGCCGCTTCCTAATGGGGCCATCCCCCTGCGCATCGTCCAGCCCTCCATAGAGCAGCGCGAGAAGTGGAAACCGCGAAACCGCCGCCGCATATTCGCCCTGCTGCTGGAGCTGAGCAAGCGCCCGCCCGGCGACGGCAAACCCGCGCCGCGGATAATAATCTGGCCGGAAAGCGCCGTGCCCTTCCTGCTCGACGAAAGCCCCGCGGCGCTGGCCGAAATAGCCGCCGCGCTCGAGCCCGGCCAGGTGCTGATAACCGGGGCCATCCGCCGCGCCGCCCAAGATGGCCCCAAGGCGCGCCGGATGTTCAATTCCATCATGGCCATGGACGGCGAGGGCCGCGTGATCGCCGTCTATGACAAGCGCAAGCTGGTTCCCTTCGGCGAGTTCCTGCCCCTCGGCTGGCTGCTGGAACCGCTGGGCATCCGCAAGCTGGTCAGGCTGCCCGGCGGCTTCCTCAGCGGCGGCGAGGCGCGCCCGCTTGCCCTGCCGGGGCTGCCCCCCGCCGGCGGGCTGGTCTGCTACGAGGCCATCTTCCCCTCCGCCGCCAATATCAGCCCGCGCCCCGGCTGGCTGGTCAACGTCACCAACGACGCATGGTTCGGAACGTCCCTGGGCCCCCACCAGCACCTTGCCGCCGCCCGCCTCACCGCCACCAGCCTCGGCCTGCCCATGGCGCGCGCCGCCAATACCGGCATCAGCGCCATGATCGACGCCCACGGCAACATCAC
>CAZXTT010000123.1:0-5790 GCA_964643775.1 uncultured Rhizobiaceae bacterium
AGGCGGATGCTTTCATCGAGGCCTGCCGCGAGGAGCATGGGCTCGAGGTGACGGGCCTGATGTGCATTCCGCCGTTCGGCGAAAACCCCGCCCCCCATTTCGCCCTGCTGGAAAAAATGGCCCGCCGCAACGGGCTGGAGAGCCTGTCCATGGGCATGAGCGGCGATTTCGAGGAGGCGATAGCCTTCGGCGCCACCCACGTGCGCGTGGGCACCGCCATCTTCGGGGCGCGCCAATGATGCGCGAAACCCTGGCCAGTGATCGAAGCCACTGAACGAAAGGGCGACTGTTTCCGGTTTGGGAAAGCAATTCTTAAGGCTGTCGCATTAAGCTCATGGCAAGTGGTGTTAACGGGCCGGTGAAAACAGAGCCGGCCGATGCCGGGAGTTGTTGCGTAAATGTCCGACCGTAAGATGACCATGCCCAAAAAGGGCAAACCCGCCCGCTCCGCCAGCAATCATGAAAAGGGCCTGATCTGGCTTCTGGGTGGCGGACTGGCGCTGATCGCGGCGGTGTGGATATTCGCCTTCCAGCTAGGTGACAGCCTGGCGCGGCTGCACATCAAGCACCGGGTTGAGGGGGTGGCCCAGCAGGTCATGGAAGTGCTGGCGGAAACCGGCTCGCGCCCCGCCGGAGCGCTTTCCGCCGCCGCCGACAGGGAGCTGCGCTCGCTGATCAAATACCGCGAGGTGGAGAATCTGCGCATCGCCGATGGCGCGGGCCGCGTTGTCTGGTCGTCCTCGGGAAGCAAGGAGGAGCGCATCCAGTCCGGCGGGGAGAAAACCAGCGTGAAGCTGCGCAAGACCGCCGAGGGCGAGCTGTCGCGCACCATGGCGCAGGCGGTGATAGCCATGAAGGGGGCGCTGGTCGCCATGGACATGGACATGACCGGCCTGCTGGCCTGGTATCAGCGCATCATTTTCGCCATAGCCAAGGTGGTGACCACGGTGATAGTGGGCGGCTTCCTGGTCATCGGGGCCATATTGTTCGGCAAGTGGCGCGAGGAGCAGGAGGCGGAAACGGCCCTTTCGGCCCTGCGCCGCGAGAAGGCCGAGGAGCACGAGCGGGTGCTGGTGTTGCAGGCGCAACTGGAGAAGCTCAACGCCGACATGGCGGCCCTCACCCGCCGCCTTGGCGAGGCCATGCGCGACAAGAGCAACGGCGGTAGGGAAAATCGCCCGGCCGGAAAGTCCCGCAAGACCGGCTGAGGGGCATCCCCCTTGCGTGGCGGCGCGGAAATTGCATAACATTCGCCGTCGAGTTGATGGCGCGTGCAAGCCAGGGGACACCAAGGCGCATGAGCAAGACGAAACCGGTTCTCGTCGTTTTGCATATGAAAACGTCCACGCCGGGGCGCATCGGCGCGTGGCTGGAGGCCCGGGGTGTGCCCCTGGACATTCGCTACCCGGTGTTTGGCGATGATTTGCCGGAAACCCTGAAACAGCATCGCGGAGCCATAATCTTCGGCGGCCCCGGCTCGGTGAACGACAAGGTCGAGCATTTCCGCCGCGAGATCGAGTGGCTGTCGGTGCCGCTGCGCGAGAACAAGCCCTACATGGGGATATGCCTGGGGGCCCAGATGCTGGCCAAGCACCTGGGCGCGAAAGTGGGGCCGCACCCGCGGGGGCTTTGCGAGGCCGGTTATTATCCGGCCACTCCCACGCGGCTGGGCGAGCAGCTTTGCGACTGCTGGCCGGAATATGTCTATCAATGGCACCGCGAGGGCTTCGAGCTGCCCGCCGGGGCGGAGCTGCTGATGCGTGGCGGCGGCCATTTTCCCAACCAGGCATTCCGCTATGGCGAGAAGGCATTCGCCTTCCAGTTCCACCCGGAAGTGACCACGGCCATGCTGCATAACTGGACGGTGCGCTATGGACACCGCCTCTCCTGCCCCGGGGCGCGGCCGCGGCATACCCATTTCGAGGACAGGCTGGTTTACGATCCTTCCGTGGCCTGCTGGCTCGACAGGTTCCTCGACTACTGGCTGACCCTAGAAGACGGGCGCAAGGCGCGGGCCGCCTGAAGCGGCGATATTTGCACCTCTGTTCTTGCCTTGTGGCCCGCCGCCGCTATCATGGCGGAAGGGGAGCGGGAAAGACGGGAGGTGTTCACATGAGCGGCAAGAAGAGCGCCGGAAAGAGCAGCAGCAAGAGTGTCGGAAAGAGCAGCGGCAAGAGTGCCGGCAAGGGCGGCAAGGATCCGGCCATTGCGCTGGTGGTGGCGATGGCCGAGAACGGGGTGATAGGGCGCAACAACGAGCTGCCGTGGAAGCTGCCCTCGGAATTGCAGTATTTCAAGAAGCTGACCATGGGCCACCCCATCATAATGGGCCGCAAGACCTATGAGAGCATAGGCAGGGCGCTGCCGGGGCGCGAAACCATAGTGCTGACGCGGCGCAAGATAATGCCCGACCCCAAGGTGTGGACGGTCAATTCCTTCGAGGAGGCGGTGGCCATCGGCGAGCGGCTGGCCCGCAAGATGGGGGTGGACGAGATAATGGTCATCGGCGGCGGCCAGATATTCAGAAAGCTGCGCAACCAGGCGAAGCGCATTTATCTCACGCGCGTGCACATGCAGGCGGATGGAGACGTCACCTTCGCCGAGCCCGATCCGGGAGCCTGGGAAGAGGTTTCCAGCGAAAGGCGCGAGGCCGCCGAGGGCGACACCTGCGGCTACACCATCTGTGTCTACCAGCGCAAGGAGTAGGAGCCACATGGGCGAATACCGCATCGAGGCGGACAGCTTCGGCGAACTGAAGGTGCCGGCCGACAAGTACTGGGGGGCGCAGACGCAGCGCTCGCTGATGAACTTCCCCATCGGCGAGGAGACCATGCCGGTGCCCCTGATCCGCGCCCTCGGCGTAATCAAGCGCGCCTGCGCCGAGGCCAACATGGAGCTGGGCAACCTGGAGCCCGAAATCGGCGAGGCGATAGTCAAGGCGGCGAGCGAGGTCATGGAGGGCAAGCTCGATGCCCACTTCCCGCTCAAGGTGTGGCAGACCGGCTCCGGCACCCAGACCAACATGAACGCCAACGAGGTCATCGCCAACCGCGCCATCGAGATACTGGGCGGCGAGATCGGCTCCCGTGATCCGGTGCATCCCAACGATCACGTGAACCGCTCGCAGTCGTCCAACGACACCTTCCCCACCGCCATGCACGTGGCCACCGCGGGCGAGATCGTCCGGCGCCTGATCCCGGCGCTGGAGCACATGGCCGGGGCGCTGGAAGAGAAGGTGGCGGCCTGGGGCGACATAGTGAAGATAGGGCGCACCCACACCATGGACGCCACGCCGCTGACCCTGGGGCAGGAGTTCTCCGGCTACCTGGCGCAGGTGAAGCTGGCCGTGGAGCGGGCCAATGACGCCCTGAAGCGCCTATACCCGCTGGCCCAGGGGGGCACGGCAGTGGGCACCGGGCTGAACACCAGGAAGGGCTTCGACGTGCTGGTGGCCGAAAAGATAGCCGCCATCACGGGGCTGCCCTTCGTCACGGCGGAGAACAAGTTCGAGGCGCTGGCCGCCCATGACGCCATGGTCGAGGCCTCCGGCCAGCTCAACACCATGGCCGCCTCGCTGTTCAAGATAGCCAACGACATCCGCTTCCTCGGTTCCGGGCCGCGCTGCGGGCTGGGCGAGCTGTCGCTGCCGGCCAACGAGCCGGGCAGCTCGATAATGCCGGGCAAGGTCAACCCCACGCAGGCGGAGGCGCTGACCCAGGTTTGCGCCCAGGTGATGGGCAACCACGCGGCGGTGAGCATGGCGGGCTCGCAGGGGCACTTCGAGCTAAACGTCTACAAGCCGGTGATCGTTCACAACGTCCTGCAGTCCGTCCGCCTGCTGGCCGACGCGGCCATGAGCTTCACCGACCGCTGCATAACCGGCATCGAGCCCAACCGCGAGCGCATAAGCGAGCTGGTGGAGCGCTCGCTGATGCTGGTCACGGCGCTGGCCCCGGTGATCGGTTATGACAAGGCCACCGAGATAGCCAAGGCGGCCCACAAGAACGGCACCACCTTGCGCGAGGAGGCGCTGCGGCTGGGCTACGTGACGGAAGAGGAATTCGACCGCGTGGTGCGCCCGGAGAAGATGCTGGGGCCTTCCGAATGAGCGGGGCCGGCCGATGAGCGGAACTTGCCGATGAAGGGGCCGAGGAAGCGCTCGGTGGTCATAGCGGGGCATGCCACCAGCCTGTCGCTGGAAGATGAATTCTGGGACGAGCTGAAGGAGATGGCGCGCGCCCGGCGGCTGTCGCTGGCCGCCCTGCTGGCGGAAATAGACGCCGCCCGCGGCGAGAGCTCCCTGTCCTCGGCGGCGCGCCTGTTCGTGCTGGCGGAGGTGAAGAGGGGGCGGGGAAAGGAGCAAGGCGGGGCGTGACTTTTTCCCCGCGCGCTCTTGTCACGGGGCAAATGTTCCTGTAATGTTCGCGCATGGCGAAGGCAAAGGTTCAATATGTGTGCCAGGCTTGCGGGGCGGTGGCGCCGCGTTGGGCGGGGCGTTGTGATGCTTGTGGCGAGTGGAACACCCTGCACGAGGAAAGCGCGGGCCAGCCGCTGGCCGGGGCCGGGGGCAAGGCGCTGCCCAGGGGGCGCAGGCTGAAGCTCGCGCCGCTGGCCGGCGAGGAGGAAGCGCCGCCGCGGCTGCTCACCGGCATCGGCGAGCTCGACCGGGTGTGCGGCGGCGGGCTGGTGGCCGGTTCGGCCATTCTCATCGGCGGCGATCCGGGGATAGGCAAGTCCACCTTGCTGCTGCAGGCGCTGGCGGGCATGGCGGCGGCGGGCCATTCATGCGTCTATGTCTCCGGCGAGGAGGCCATCGGCCAGGTGCGCCTGCGGGCGCGGCGGCTGGGGGTGGCGGAAGCGCCGCTGATGCTGGCGGCGGAGACGAACGTGGCCGACATAGTATCCACCCTGTCGGACGGGGAAACGCCGCAGGTGGTGGTGATAGATTCCATCCAGACGTTGTGGTCGTCGGTGATCGAGGCGGCCCCGGGCACGGTGTCGCAACTGCGCGCCGGCACCGAGGCGCTCATCCGTTTCGCCAAGAAGAGCGGCGCTATCATGCTGTTCATCGGCCATGTCACCAAGGAGGGGCAGATAGCCGGGCCGCGGGTGGTGGAGCACATGGTGGACACGGTGCTATATTTCGAGGGCGACCGCGGGCACCAGTATCGCATCCTGCGGGCGGTGAAGAACCGCTTCGGCCCCACCGACGAGATCGGCGTTTTCGAAATGGGCGGCAGGGGCCTGCTGGAGGTGGAGAACCCGTCGCTGCTGTTCATGGGCGAGGCGGGGGCGCGAACCGCCGGGGCGGCGGTCTTCGCCGGCATGGAAGGGGCGCGGCCCCTGCTCGTCGAGGTGCAGGCGCTGGCCGCGCCCTCGGCGCTGGGCACGCCGCGGCGCTCGGTGGTGGGCTGGGATTCGGCGCGCCTGGCCATGGTGCTGGCGGTGCTGGAAACCCACGGCGGGGCGCGCTTTTCCGGCCATGATGTCTATCTCAACATAGCCGGCGGCCTGCGGGTGCGCGAGCCGGCGGCCGACCTGGCGGCGGCGGCGGCGCTCATCTCATCGCTGAGCGGCAACCCGCTGCCGGAGCGCACGGCGGTTTTCGGCGAAATAGCCCTCTCCGGGGCGATCCGCCCGGCGGGCCAGACGGCCCAGCGCATAAAGGAAGCGCGCAAGCTGGGCTTCGAGACGATAATAACCGCCGCCGGGGCCGACGGGGCAAATGGCGCGGACGTGCGCACGGTGGAAACGGTATCCGACCTCGCGGCCATGATAGCCGCCGGCAGC
>CAZXTT010000124.1:0-5428 GCA_964643775.1 uncultured Rhizobiaceae bacterium
CAGGCCCGTGGCAGCAGCCAACATTTTTCTCATTGCCGGTTCCTCCCATCATCAACTGTCGCAATAACCACGATCCGGCGGATCGTGCAGCCCCTAAGTGATAGCATATTATCGAGCGGGCGATAAACAAAGTGGCCGTGCGTTGATCCGTATCAATGCGCGCCGGTGACCATGGGAGCACTATCAGGGCAGGCGGACGGGGGCTGACACTCGTGAGGAGGCAGCTGACAATGAAACGCCTGTTTCTGACAACCCTGGCTTCGCTGGCGATGCTGGCCAGCACCGCGCAAGCCGATGTTTTCCCCGGCTCATCGAACCGTTACCTGGGGCGCGGGGAAATAGCCGGGCTTGGTTGCCGCTCCTGTGGGTGGCGCGCAACGAGATATACGCCCGCAACGGATACTGCTTCCGGACGCGGCGGGCCATTAATTACTTCGGAAACGCCGGCTGCTGGACGCGCAATCCGCGCCTGAGCCGCGCCGAACAACGGCGGGTCGATGCAATCCGCAGGGTGGAACGGGCAAAGGGACGCCGCTAGGGTCTGGTCTCAATGCGATTGCGGCCGCAATCGTAATTCTGCCACTTTGCCTGCCGGTCTACCAGGGCAACTGGTAGATGAAGGCGTTGTTGTTGGCGTAATGCCCGGCACGCCGTGGCCGCCGCTTCTTTTGCCTGCTGCTCAGGTTGATCTTCTGCCGGTAGCGGCGGCGCTTCTTCCATTTTTTGCCCCTCTTGCGCCACGGGGTGTATTTCGGCGTGCCGGTGATCCTGATCAGGGTGTTGCGCTTGCCATATTGCTTTATCAGCGAAAACAGCCGCGCCGCGTTGGCCGGATGCAGGCGGATGCAGCCATGCGAGGCCGGACGCCCCAGCCGCGAGATGGCGTTGGTGCCATGGATGGCGTAGCCACCGAGGAAGAACACCGACCACGGCATGGGGGAATTGTAATACTTGCGCGAATAATGCATGCGCTTGAGGAACTTGGGGCGGAAGGTGCCGCGCGGCGTGCGGTATCCCCGGCGCGCCGTGGAAACCGGCCAGGTGCCATAATGGCGGCCATTCACGGTGACCGTCATGCGCTGGGTCGAAAGGTCGATATGGGCAATGACCTTGGCCCTGGCGGCAGCCTCGAGCAGGGACAGCGGCGACAACAACACCAAAAACACCACCACGGCGAGCGCCGCCTTGCGCGAAAAACTCCTCAACATGCCATCAGGCTCCTGATAATCAACACTGCCCCACTCACCTTTCCGGGCAGACCCTAACAACGAACAGTCAGAATAGCAAATCACCAAATATTGTAATCAATTCCTGTAGTTAATTATTGTAATCAATTCCTGTAGTTAATATCGTGGCCATTGCCGGATTGCCATGGAGAGACGATCCATCCGCCCTCCCTGCCAATCCAGGCTTGCCTGGAATCTTCCATGAATTGCCGGATATTTCCATCAGCCCATGGCTTGGCCGGATATGCCGGCATGGTAAAAACACGAGTTTCATGATATATTCATGTTTCATCTTTTATCAATTGTGTGTTATATTGATACACATATGGGTAAGCAGGATATTGTCACACTACCCGAATGACAACTACAAGCCCCGGCAAAGAGGCGATCATGGCCCAGGAAAAACCAGCCAATCTTCAGGACACCTTTCTCAACCACGTGCGCAAGAACAAGACGCCGGTCACCATCTTTCTGGTCAACGGCGTCAAGCTGCAGGGGATAATAACCTGGTTCGACAATTTCTGCGTGCTGCTGCGCCGCGACGGCGTCTCGCAACTGGTCTACAAGCACGCCATTTCCACGGTAATGCCCAATGCCCCGATCTCGCTGTTCGATGAAGATCCGGCAGGCATGTGACACAAGGCGGCATGGCAGCTCACGTGTTTGAATCAATTTGTCCGTATCACCGGACAAACCCTTGAGTTTATTGGTGTTCCGTAACGCATGAGCAAGAAGTCACGCCGCCGCAAGGCCGCCGCGCGCGGCGAAGTCAGCTTCCAGCTGGAAGAGCCAAGGGCAACCCGCGCCTTCGTCTTGCATGTCGATTTCAAGCGCCGCGAGCAAACCCGCGACGCCCGCCACATGCTCGACGAGGCCATCTCCCTCGCCCGGGCCATCGAGCTGGAGATAACCGGCAGCCGCATCGTGCCGCTGACCCGCCCCCATCCGGCCACCCTGCTGGGATCGGGCAAGGTGGAGGAGCTAAAGGCCCATATCCTCTCGTCGGACGCCGAGCTGGTCATCGTCAACGCCCACCTGTCGCCGGGCCAGCAGCGCAACCTCGAAAAGGCCTGGCAGGCCAAGGTGCTGGACCGCACCGGCCTGATACTGGAGATATTCGGCCGCCGCGCCCGCACCCGCGAGGGCCGCCTGCAGGTGGAGCTGGCCCATCTCGAATACCAGAAGACCCGCCTCGTGCGCTCGTGGACCCACCTCGAGCGCCAGCGCGGCGGCTTCGGCTTCATGGGCGGCCCCGGCGAAACCCAGATAGAGGCCGACCGCCGCCTGCTCGGCGAGCGCATAGGCAAGCTGACCCGCCAGCTCGAGCAGGTCTCGCGCACCCGCCAGTTGCACCGCGAGGAGCGCCGCAAGACCCCCTACCCCATCATCGCCCTGGCCGGCTACACCAACGCCGGCAAGTCCACCCTGTTCAACGCCCTCACCCGCGCCGGGGTGCATGCCGCCGACCAGCTTTTCGCCACCCTCGACCCCACCATGCGCATGATCGACCTGCCCCACGGGCGCAAGGTCATCCTCTCCGACACCGTGGGCTTCATATCCGACCTGCCGACCACCCTCGTGGCCGCCTTCCGCGCCACCCTCGAGGAGGTGATCGAGGCCGACGTGATCCTCCACGTGCGCGACATGAGCGACCCGCGGGAAGCCGAGGCGCAGGCCGCCGACGTGCGCCAAGTGCTAAAGGAGCTGGGAATTGACGAAAGCCGCCGCGACAACATGCTGGAAGTATGGAACAAGGCCGATCTGTGGGACGGCGAAACCACCACCCGCCTGCGCGCGATGGCGGCGCGCCGCGACGACGCGGTGATAACCTCGGCGGCGACCGGCGAGGGGCTGGACGACCTGCTGGCCGCCATCGAGGAGCGGATCAGCGGCTCCGACGTAATCCGCACCATAACCCTCAAGCCCCACGAAGGCGAGGAACTGGCCTGGCTCTACCGCCACGCCGAGGTGCTGGACCGCGAGGACGGCGAGAACGGCATAACCCTGACCCTGCGCCTCCCCCACCCCCAAAAGGGCCGCGCCGAACAACGCTTCGGCAAACGCCTGATCAACTGTCCCTGATTCCCCAGCCCTGGCATCCCGCCGGCAGTCCTTCGGGTGTCAGCGGCGGGTTTTCCTGGCATGGCGGCGTTTGGCGGGGCGGTGGGTGGTGGTGAAGTTGACACGTGTTTTCGTGTTCACGGGGCGGATTTCGTAGATCTCGCTGAACATGGAGATGGGATAGGCCCGCCAGCCGGAGGGCAGATAAAGGGGTTCGCCCACGAATATCCTGCCCGGATAGAGCCAGCCATAACTGTTGCTCCATACGCGCTTCTTGCTGCTTCCGGCATCGGCGGGTGTGGTCATAAGCGCCGCCGCCAGCAATGCCATGGCCAAAGCCGATAATCCGCGCCGGGTGATCGGTGAAAACTGTGACATGGGAAGGCTCCTTCAACGCGCCGTTCGTCTCCCGTCCCCTGTGCCGGAAGATAGTGACGAAACATGGCCGCCGCAAGGCCGCCCGCCAAGCGCCAGGGAACGGATCACGCCCCCTCAGGCCGCTCGCCCCGGCGCAGCGGCAGGGTCAGCGCCAGCAGTGTCAGGCCGCCCACCGCCGCCAGCAGCGAGCCGCCGAGGACGCCTATGCGCACGGCGGCGGCGTGTTCCAGGGTGTCGAACGACAAGGTGCCGATGAACAGGCTCATGGTGAAGCCGACGCCGGTGAGCATGGCGACGCCATAGAGATGCACTGGGCGCACGCCTTCCATGGGCTTTATCAAGCCGGCGCGCGTGGCCAGCCACACGCCGCCGAACACGCCAAGCTGCTTGCCGGCGAACAGCCCCAGCAGGATGCCCAGCGTCAGCGGCTGCACCAGCGTCTGGGCCAGCGAGCCGGGCAGCGCCACCCCGGCATTGGCGAAGGCGAAGAGCGGCATGACGAAATACGACACGTAGGGCACCAGCGCATGCTCCAGCACCAGCGCCGGGTTGTCGCCTATATGCTCCACCTCCTCGCGCCCGCGCTGGCGGGCCGTGACGTAGGGGATGAGCAGGGCCAGCACGAACCCGGCCAGGGTGGCGTGAATGCCCGACTTGAGCACCGAGGCCCACATCAGCAGCCCGATGATGAGATAAGGCCCCAGCTTGCGCACGCCGGCGCGGTTGAGCAGGAACAGCGCGGCGATGGCCGCGGCGGCCATCATCATGGGGGCGAAATCCAGCTTGTCGGAATAGAACACGGCGATCACCACGATGGCGCCCAGGTCGTCGAACATGGCCAGCGCCAGCAGGAAGGTCTTCAGCGCCAGCGGCACGCGCTTGCCGAGCAGCGACAGGATGCCCAGCGCGAAGGCTATGTCGGTGGCCGTGGGTATCGCCCAGCCGCGCAAGAGCTCCGGCTGGCCGCTGACCAGCACTATGACCACGTAAACCAGCGCCGGGGCCGCCATGCCGCCCAGCGCCGCGATGGCCGGCATTATGACGCGGTCGCGGCTGGAAAGCTCCCCGGCGAGGAATTCGCGCTTCAGCTCCAGCCCCACCAGCAGGAAGAAAATGGCCATCAGCCCGTCGTTGATCCACAGCAGGATGGGCTTCTCGATGGCGAAAGCGCCCAGCCGCACCGCCGCCACGGTGTCGAGGAAGGCCTCGTAGAGGGGCGACAGGGCGGCGTGATTGGCCGCCAGCATGGCCGCCGCCGCCGCCAGCATGAGCAACAGGCCGGAGGCCGCGCCGCCCTTGAGAAACGTCTGGATGTATCCGGCGGCGCGCAGGATGCGGCTGTCATCGGCCTCGCCGTCCGCGGAGGCGGCCTGCGCGCCTGCCGGAGGGCATTGCGCCTCTTGCCGGCCGTTCCGGGTGTTACCGCTGTCTTCCTCGTTCATGATGGATCCCTGCCGCAAGCCAGATCATAAAAGCGCTTTCCCTTTTCCCCACCTTACCTGTTATCAGTTCACCACGGCGAACGGAACACCCGCCGCTGTTACCTTGTCATGTTTTAAGGTCTGAACTGATGATGAACCGAAAAAGGCCGGTAAAACAGCCCATGAATTTCAGACCAGGCCCTCAGGCATCGCCCGGCGTGATCAGCGGGCGGCCGGCGCTGAGGCGCATCTGGCGGACGAAATTGCGCCTGGCCAACAGCGGCGCGACACGCAGGGACAGCGACATGCCGGGCAGCTCCGGCAAGGCGGCGGACATGCGCC
>CAZXTT010000125.1:0-1816 GCA_964643775.1 uncultured Rhizobiaceae bacterium
TCCGCCGCCAGGTGGCGCGATATTTTCAATGCCAACAGGGACAAGCTGAAAAATCCCGACCTGGTGCCGGCGGGCACGCGCCTGCGCCTGCCATGACCGCGGCGGGGCATAAAAAAACCACGCAAATGCCCTCAAATTGACAAGGGCGGCGGTTTGACTGAAACTGACAGTTGGTGGAGTCGAAAAACAATAACAACGATTTCAGCCGACACCCGAGGGGCACGGGGCAGGAAAGGACAGGGAGAGGCCATGACCAAGCCAGTGCTTCCAGGACATATCGACAACGCGGATGACGCGCGGCCTGAAAAAATGGAAGAGGTCATGCGCCGCCTGCGGGAAGCGCCGCGGAAGAACAGGGGCAGCGAACCCCCCTCCCCTTCCCGCCCCGCCACCGGCGGCAGCCAGCCGCCGGAGGATGCCGCCCATGTCGATGAGGCGCTGTTTGCCGCCGGGCACGAGGGGGAAAAGGGCAAGTTTCCGGTGCTGATCGCCGTGTTCATGCTTTCGGCGGTGGCCGGGGGCGCGCTGGCGGGCTTCTATCTGTCCAGAAACGCTTCACCCGCCAAGCCGCCTGTTTTGAGCGCGGCGGCGCTGGGGCCGGTCAGGAATGACACGGCAAAGGACGGCGTGGAGAAGAGAGAGCCGCAAACGCCCGCCAGCAAGGAAACGCTGGTGGTGAAAAGCGCCCCGGCAAGCGGCGGCGGCAATGAGAAAGTGGCCTCCGGCAAGGGCGATGATGGCGCGAAAACCGCTGGCGGCAAGGTGGAAGGCAAGGACAACGCGCGGCTGGTGGAAGATCCGCCCGCGGCGGCAACAGTGGCGGCGGCGCCTGCCGCGGCTCCTCCTCCCGTGGCCGCCGAACCTGTCCCGGCACCTCCTCCGGTAACCGCCGAGCCTGCCGCGGCGAAGCCGCCTGCGCCAGAGGGCAAGCCCGCCGATGCCCCGGTGGAGGGAGGGACGGCGGCCCTTGTCACGCTCACGGAAAGCCAGCCTGACGGGAAGGCTGACGGCTCCGGCGGGAACCCGGAAAAGGTGGCGACCATCGCCGGACAGCCGGTGGAAGAGAAGCCCGCCGGCGCGGAGGCCACGGCACCCACGGCCGAGGCCCCGGTGACCATGGAAGCCGGCAGCGAGGATCTGGAAGCCCTGACCAGCAACGTGGTGCGGGCGCTGGGCGGGCTGACGCGCCAGGATGCCGGTGAGCATGGAAGCATGGACGGCGCGGATGGTGAGGCCAGCGCGGCGGAAGACCTGCGCGGGGCGCTGAGCGCGCTGGTCAACAAGGCGATGAGCGAGGGCCGCTCGCGCAGTGAAATCGCGGCGATGATCGACGAGGCGATAGAAAGGGCCGGGCCGGACGCGGTGCCGGAAGAGCTGCTGGGAGCCGATGGCAAGGTGAACCTGAACCTGCTGCTGGCCAGCGTCATACCCATGGAAGAGGCCTCGCGGGCCAGCAGGCAGAACGATGATTACGTGTCGCTGCTGCGCCAGGAAGGGGAGAACACCTCGCTGAAGGAGGCGGCCGACAACAAGGGGCGCTTCTACATGCGCGGCGGCAAGCGCTACACGCGCATAAGGCGCGGCGACACGCTGGGCCAGATAGCCTTCGACGCCTATGGCGACGTGCTGGCCTATCCGCGCATACTGCGGGCCAACGGCGGCAAATTGTCGGTGCGCAAGATGAAGCCGGGAATGGAAATCCGCGTGCCGGGCAAGGGGGAGGCCATCACCAGCGGCGGGCCGGTTGACCTGCGCAAGATAGCCACATCCAAACGCGGCAAGCGGGCCAGGGCGAAAAGACCGGCCGGCCCACGCA
>CAZXTT010000126.1:0-1971 GCA_964643775.1 uncultured Rhizobiaceae bacterium
CTCCATGTCGCCTATGTCGCCCTCGACGAGGCGCGCCTTGGGCGACACCGCCCAGTCGAAGCCGGTGGACAGGTTGTCCAGCACCACCACGTCCTCGCCGCGGTCGGTGAGGGCATAGACCATGTGCGAGCCGATGTATCCGGCCCCGCCGGTCACCAGAACAGTCATTGGCAGTCTCCTTGCAGTCCCGTTAAGCGGGTGTTCACGACTTTGCTGGCATTATCGCGGCCATATAAGACCAAAAGGTAAACGGTGAACGGCGAAAACGGCGGCCCCGGCCTTCACCGTCAACGAGGACTGCCGGAACATGAAAAAGATCCGCAAGGCCGTTTTCCCCGTCGCCGGGCTGGGAACCCGCTTTCTCCCCGCCACCAAGGCGGTGCCCAAGGAGATGCTGACCATAATCGACCGCCCGGTCATCCAGTGGGTGGTGGACGAGGCGAGGGAGGCCGGCATAGAGCATTTCATATTCGTCACCGGGCGCAACAAGGGGGTGATCGAGGATCATTTCGACCGCCAGTTCGAGCTCGAGGAAACCCTGAAGAGGCGCGGCAAGACGGATATGCTGGAGCTGCTGCAACGCGACCTGCCGACCGCCGGCCACGCCAGCTTCACCCGCCAGCAGGAGCCGCGCGGGCTGGGCCATGCCGTATGGTGCGCGCGCGAGATCGTCGGCGACGAGCCTTTCGCCCTGTTGCTGCCCGACATGCTGATAAAGGGCCGCCCCGGCTGCCTGGCGCAGATGATGGAAACCTATGAAAAGACCGGCGGCAACATAATCGCCGTCGAGGAAGTGCCGCGCGAGGACGTGCACAAGTATGGCGCCGTGGGGGTCGGCGAGAACGTCGACGGCAGGTCGTTCCGCATAACCTCGATGGTGGAAAAACCCGCCCCCGGCGAGGAGCCCTCCACCAGCATCATCTCCGGGCGCTACATCCTGCAGCCGGAAATCTTCGCCCTGCTGGAGAAGCAGGAGCCCGGCGCGGGCGGCGAGATACAGATCACCGACGCCATGATCGCGCTGCTGGCGGAGCAGGACTTCTGGGGCGTGCATTACAGCGGCGAAACCTTCGACTGCGGCTCCAAGTTCGGCTTCGTGGCCGCCAACCTCGCCTTCGCGCTGGCCGATGACGACCTCGCACCGCGGGTGAGGGAGATGCTGGAGGAGATCAGGTAAATCCGGTTTTCCGGCCAGCCAATGCCGGGCGGGCGCGCCGCCTTTCCCCGGCAGGCGGAATGTTTTTCAGTTAAAATTTGCGAATTAGTATCGTTCGCCCTATATTGGCGGGAACGATCAACGAGTTATGGGAAATCCCATGGAATACCTGAGCAAGGATGAGATCCCCGCCCTGCTGCGCGAGGCCGAGTTGCGCCCGACGCGCCAGCGCATGGCCCTGGCCGGGCTGCTGTTCTGTGGCCCGCACCGCCACGTGACGGCCGAGGAGCTGCACCGCGAGGCGGCCGATCATGGCCATTCCATATCACTGGCCACCGTTTACAACACACTCAACCAGTTCTCCGAGGTCGGCCTGCTGCGCGAGGTCGTGGCCGATGGCTCGCGCACCTTCTATGACACCAACCTGAGCGACCACCATCACTTCTACGCTGCCAAGGACGGCAAGCTGATGGACATCCCCGCCGGCGAGTTGCGCATAGAGGGAATGCCCACCCCGCCGAAGGGCATGAAGGTTTCCGGCATAGACGTGATAGTGCGCCTCGAGGAATAAGCCTCCAGAGAGCGCCGCCGCCTGCCCGTCAATGCTCCTACCTGAACACGTAGGTGCTCATTATATGCCAGATCAGGTATAGGGCGAAGGCGTAGCCCAGGGCGCGGCCAATGCGCCTGCCCCACAGCTCTATCGGGTCGTCGGTGTCGCCGCCGGGGCGGAAGGGTTCGCCGCCTGCTATCTTCTCGCCCTGCTCGTCGAGGCGCGCCACGTGGCGGCGCATGCGGTCACGGGTGGCGCGGGC
>CAZXTT010000127.1:0-4574 GCA_964643775.1 uncultured Rhizobiaceae bacterium
TCGAGCGCCTCCGGCATGATGGCGTGCAGGACGGCGGCGGCGGCGGTGACCATGAAACCATCGAGGATGACCGGCACGCGGGCGTGACGGGCGGCGATGATCGCGCCCACCATGGCGGCGAACTCGCGCCCTCCGAGGCGGGTGAGGATGGCCAGCGGGTCGTCGAGGCAATGCTCGTGGAGGGCCACGGCGCGGGCTATAACCTCGGCCTTGCGGGCCATGCCCGCCTCGTCGACGCCGGTGCCGGGGCCCGTCCAGTCGCGCGGGTCGCCGCCGTATAGGGCGTATAGAATGGCCGAGGCTATGGTGGTGTTGGCTATGCCCATTTCGCCGAGGCACAGGATGTCTGGCTTTTCGGCCACCGCCTCCATGCCGTAGGCGATGGTGGCGGCGCATTCGCGCTCGCTCATGGCGGGGCCCTGGGTTATGTCGCCGGTGGGCTTGGAGAGGGCCAGCTCGTGAACCTTCAGCCCCAGGCCGAAGGTTTCGCACAACTGGTTGATGGCCGCTCCGCCGGCCTGGAAGTTGGCCACCATCTGGGCGGTGACCTCCGCCGGATAGGCCGAGACGCCCTGCGCGGCGACGCCGTGATTGGCGGCGAAGACGGCCACTTCCACGTGGTTGGCGCGCGGGGTGGGGTCGCCCTGCCACGCGGCCAGCCAGAAGGCCAGCTCCTCCAGCCTGCCCAGCGCTCCGGGGGGCTTGGTGAGCACGGCGTCGCGCTTCCTGGCGCGGGCCGCGGCCTCTTCGTCGGGCCCCGGCATGGCGGCGATGTGGGCGCGGATGTCGTCGAGCGGGGAGTGCTGCCTGTCGTCGTGCATGGGCGGGGGATTCTCCTTGATTGGCGAAATGGTTGCCCAGCCCTATAAAGGGTGAGGGGTATCAACTCAACAGGCGGGTGTTACGGTGGCTGTCAGGGAATGGCTGGAGGATTTTCGCGCCGCGGTGATGTTTCTCACCATATTGCCGGTGGCGGCGCGGGGGAGCGTTGGCGCGCCGGTCTGGCCGCGCCTGATGCGCGCCTTTCCGCTGGCCGGGGCGCTGGTGGGGGCGGTGAGCGGCGCGATGCTGGCGGCGGCGGTGATGGCCGGGCTTGCTCCATTGGCGGCGGCGCTGGTAGCGCTGGCCGCGGGAGTGGTGGTGAGCGGGGGGATGCACGAGGACGGGCTGGCCGACGTGGCCGACGGGCTGGGCGGGCGCACGGTGGAGCGCCGGCTGGAAATAATGCGCGACCCTTCCGTTGGCGCGTTCGGCGTCATGGCGCTGGTTTTCGCCATCGGCTTTCAGGCGGTGGTCCTGGGCGGGCTCATCACCACGGGCGGGGCGCTGGCTGCCGTGGCGGCGCTGGTGATCGCCCATGCCGTTTCGCGCTTCGCCGCGCTGATGATGCTGGCCATGCTGACGCCGGCGCGTGGCGAGGGCAGCGGGCATCGCGCCGGGAGTCCGGGGAGGGATGTCGTGATCCCCGCGGCCATCGGCGCTCTCGTGGTTGCCGGGGTGGCGGGCGGGGCGATGTTCGCCCCCCTGGCGCTGGCGGGGGCGCTGGCCTGCGGCATGCTGGCGGCACATGGGGTGATCCGCCTGTGCGGGCGCATGCTGGGCGGGCAGACGGGCGACGCGGCGGGCGCGGTGGAGGTGGTGACGCGGCTTGTCGTGCTGGGGGCGCTGGCGGCATTCGTTTCGTGAATATTTCCGGCGCGGGCGGGCGTTCATGTTTTTTCAGCTTTTTTCCTTCAACATGTGACAACGGCGCATTGGCCGTGTGAGCGCATGTTCATGGGAGTCTGACGGAAATGATCGGCTGGATCAGTTCAATTCTGGCGATGACGGCGGTCATCCTGGCCTTTTTGTCCCCGGTCTACCGGGAGTTCATCAATCACCACCTGGATAACCCGCTGGCCTTCACCGGCATATTGCTCATGGTGGTGTTGCTGGCTTTCGTGCTGGGGCGCAGGGCCTCGGCATGGTCCGGTTCGCGCCAGGTGTCGAGCTGGGTGAGCACGGCGGCGGCGGTTATCATCATGGGGCTGCATTTTTCCGGCAACACCGGGCCGGTTGCCCCGCCTGCCGCGCCGGTGGCGCTCAAGAAGGCGCCGGCGGAAGAAATCTCCCAGCCGGTGGAAGAGGAAGAGGCGGAAGCCATCGAGGAGCCCATTGACGACCTGGACGACACGGCGCGGCTGGACAGCGAAGAAGACGAAATTACCTATGACAGCGAGGAAGAGGCCCTCAATGCTCCCGTTCCCGGCGGCCCGCGGCGGGTTATCGTGCGCAATTCCGACGGCGAGGAATTTCCCCTGTGGCTCAATCCCGGGGAGAAGATACCGCCCGGGCTGGAGCGCGCCGACGCGGTGGAATTGGAGGGCATGCCCATGGCGCAGGGGGCGTGGGCGGAGATAGAAAGCGGCGGGAACGGCCATTTCTTCGTCACCGCCGACATAAACAACACGCCAATCAAGGCGGTGATCGACACCGGCGCTTCGGCGGTGGCCCTGTCATACGATGATGCGGAAGCCGCCGGTATCAATACGGGGGGGCTGGATTATACCTTGCCGGTCAATACCGCCAATGGCACCGTCAAGGCCGCGCAGGTGATTTTGCGGCGGGTCGAGATAGACGGCGTCATGGTGCGCGACGTGCGCGCCTGGGTGCTGCCGGAAGGGGCCATGCGCGGCACCCTCATAGGGATGAGCTTCCTGCGCCGCCTGTCGGGCTTCGAGATGCGTGACGGCAGGCTCATTCTCAAGCAGTAGGCCCTCTCAAGCAGTAGGCACTGGAGAACCAGGAACAGCCTCAGGACAAGCGAATACAAAGCCGATAACAGCGGGAGAACCAAATGCTGCCCAGGCCACGCGCGGACATTCGTCCGAACACGGAAGAATACGAGACCATTCCGCTGGTCAAGCCCACCGGCTTCCGCGAATACGACGCCCGCTGGCTGTTCTTCCGCGAGGAGGATGACGGCTCGATCACCAGCGAGATATCGCTCATGGGCATGCGCGCCCTGGGACTGGGGCTGGCCACCTTCCTGCACCGGCGCGGGGTGGGGCCGCAGGTGGTGGTGGGCCATGACTACCGGCATTATTCGCAATCGGTGAAGAACGCCCTGATAACGGGCCTTGTCGCCGGTGGCTGCGAGGTGCACGACATCGGGCTTGCGCTTTCGCCGATGGCCTATTTCGCCCAGTTTCACCTCGACGTGCCGTCGGTGGCCATGGTCACCGCCTCGCACAACGACAACGGCTGGACGGGGGTCAAGATGGGCTGCGAGGCGCCGCTTACCTTCGGGCCGGACGAAATGGGGGCCCTGCGCGACATCGTGCTGGCCGGCGACTGGCGGGAGAGGCCGGGCGGACGGCTGGTGCATCGGCCCGAGACGCGGCAGGCTTATATCGATGACCTGATCAAGCGCGGCGGCAAGCTGAAGCGCAAGCTCAAGGTGGTGTGCGCCTGCGGCAACGGCACGGCCTCGGCCTTCGCCCCGCAAGTGCTGCGGGCCATGGGGGCGGAAGTGGTGGAGCTGCATTGCGGGCTGGATTACACCTTCCCTCACTACAACCCGAACCCGGAAGCCATGGAGATGCTGCACGACATGGCGCGGGCGGTGAAGGAAACGGGGGCCGACCTGGCGCTGGGCTTCGACGGCGACGGCGACCGCTGCGGGGTGGTGGACAACGAGGGCAACGAAATTTTCGCCGACAAGATAGGGGTGCTGATAGCGCGCAACCTGGCGCGGCGTTTCGACAACGCGAAATTCGTTGTCGACGTGAAATCCACCGCCCTGTTCGACACCGACCCGATATTGCGCGAGCTGGGGGCGACGACTGATTATTACAAGACCGGCCACAGCTACATAAAACGCCGCACCACCGAGCTTGAGGCGATAGCCGGGTTTGAGAAGTCAGGTCACTTCTTCTTCCGCCCGCCGGAGGGGCTGGGCTATGACGACGGCCTGGTGTCGGCCATCGAGGTGTTGCACATGCTGGACAACAATCCCGGCAAGTCGATGGCAGAACTGGCCGCCGGATTGCCGCGCACCTGGGGCACGCCGACGATGAGCCCATATTGCCCGGACGAGGAGAAATACGAACTGATCGAGAAGGTCATCGGGCATTACGAGGCGCGCATGGAAAGGGGCGAGACGATAGGCGGCAAGCGCATAGTCTCGGTGAACACCGTAAACGGCGTGCGCTTCACACTGGAAGACGGCACATGGGGCCTGGCGCGGGCCAGCTCCAACAAGCCGGAACTGGTGGTGGTGGCCGAAAGCCCAACCTCGGAAGAAATGATGCGCGCCGTGGTGCAAGACATACAGGAGCACCTGGCAGGCTATGAAAACGTCGGTGAATACAACCAGACGATTTAAGGTCTGGACTCAATAAATGGACACCTCCGGAAACTGGCCATTTTGGCCGTTATGTGATTCACTTCCCCCATGAGAGTCACTGAATCGCCTGGGAGGTGCTCATGCGGGGTCAGAAGGGTTTTTGGGACTTTGAGCGGCGGCTTGAGGAGTTGTCGGCGGAAGGTGATCCGCTTCAGAAGTTGGCTGAGACGGTCGATTTTGAGATGTT
>CAZXTT010000128.1:0-2687 GCA_964643775.1 uncultured Rhizobiaceae bacterium
TGACGGTCCGGACGTTGACCAGCAGGATGATCAGACCAGCCAGTGTCTCAAGCCGCGACTTGCTTAAGGTAAGATGTGTGGCTAACGTCGAGATGAGGGTGCCGGAGAGTTTCGATGGCATTGGACGCTCCTTTTGTAGAAGACAGAGTCATCCATTTCATCTGATTCTCCGGCTCCTCGCCAGTTGTGTCGTGTAGTGTGTCAAGGGCCGCTGGATCGAGCTCAACCCGCTGAACGAACGCCTGGTGCGCAAGGGCTACGGCGAGAAACTCGACGGCGAGCGGGAGCGCAAGCGTGACGTGATCCTGCAACTGATCGCCGAGGAAGCTCTGAAGGGGCGTGTCTACACCGCCAATCAGTTTGCCGAGAAGTTCGAGAACAAGGCGGGGCTGGGCGCGAGGGCAACCGTCGCCGAGCGCATCAGCGTGTTGGCCACCAAGGGCTACATCAAGTTCTTTCGCAATCCCAAGGACTACGGGCTGCCGAAGCTGAAGCGGGGCGGATACGGCTATCTGTGCGTGGAAGGCATGCGGCTTGGGCCGCCAAGGGAGGCTGCCGATTCCAATACAGGAGAGATAGTCATGACGACGTTGGAGGTTCTGCCGACGCATTACAAGTCGGCGATGACGGGGGCCATTCTCGAGGTCGAAAACCCGCATTTGTGGATCTATCCGGAGGGCGAAAAATGATGTGCTCCACGGCCCTGATTTTGTCTCCAGATTTGTCTCCAGATTCCGATG
Organism: uncultured Rhizobiaceae bacterium; assembly: GCA_964643775.1. Taxonomy (GTDB): domain Bacteria; phylum Pseudomonadota; class Alphaproteobacteria; order Rhizobiales; family Aestuariivirgaceae; genus Thermopetrobacter. The sequence continues at coordinate 741 of CAZXTT010000128.1, forward strand.
TCTCCAATGTCTCCAGCTGGAGGCTGGAGACAAAGGCGCTTAAAAATCAAAGACTTATGTCTCCAGTCTCCAGACGCTGGAGACAAATCTGGAGACAAAAAAGATCGGGGATTATTCCTGCAATATCAGTGGGTTATCCTTTGTCTCCAAGTCTCCAGAACAATCCCCCTTACTACGTAAGGGGAGGGTCACCCTCAAGGTGTGACCTCCCCCTGTATACGTTCGTATCCACCCGGCCTTGCGTGTCGGCCTTTGTTCATCCCTGTCCTGTTCCGGCCATGCCCACCGGTCCTCCCGGTTTTGCCTTTCCCGTTCGCAAGAAAAACGGACGGCGGCCAGCGTCGCCAAACACCACCGCCGTCCGGGCCATGTCTTTCACCCGATCACAGGAGAAACAACCATGACCGTATCCACCATGCCCCTTGCGGGCGCCGGAGAAAACCCCCACTTGTCACCTGAACTGGGGACAATGCCTTCAGGGCTTTCCGGCTTTCCCACCATCCTCGCCCTCGACCTGGGCCAGAAGACCGGCTGGGCCCTGCGTGGCCCGGACAGCCACATCACCAGCGGCACGGCCACCTTCCGCCCCGGACGTTTCGAGGGAGCGGGGATGTCCTATTTGCGCTTCCGTCAATGGCTGGCCGAGCTGCAGCAGGCAGCGGACGGGCTTGACCTCATCGTCTTCGAGGAAGTGCGAGCGCATCGTGGCACCAGCGCCGCGCACGTCTACGGCGCTTTCCTCGGCCAGCTCACCGCCTGGGCCGAGCAGCGCGGCATCCCCTACGAGGGCGTGCCGGTGGGCACCATCAAGCGCCACGTCACCGGCAAGGGCAACGCCAACAAGCAGGCGGTCATCGCTGCCGTTCAGGCGCTGGGGTTTGCTCCCGGCGACGACAATGAGGCCGATGCGCTGGCCATCCTGCTGTGGGCCATGCAGGCCAGGGGAGGTGGGCGATGAAGGGAGAAACCATGCTGCGGCAGACGGCTGACATTGTCGCCGAACGCCGCAAGGCCTATGGCGAGGCCAGCGATCTGTTCGCCCAGGTCGCCGGGCGCTGGTCGCTGACCCTGGGCACACAGATAACACCCGCCCAGGTGGCCCTGTGCCTGATCGATCTCAAGCTGGCCCGGCTGACCACCGATCCCGCCCATTCCGACAGCATCATGGATGTGGCCGGCTATGCCGCCTGCCTGGCGGAGGTGACGTCATGAGGTGGTTCCCGAAAGGCTATGGCGGCAAGCGCCGCGACCCTGAGCAGGTCAAGCGCGAGGGCTGGCTCGAGCAGGGGATCCTTGCCGTCTCTGTGGATGACGAGCGCCTCACCTGGCCGGAGCGGGAGCTCATCCGGCAACTGGGCGAGAAGCTTTACGGCGGGCGCAAGGGACTTGAGGAGGACAGCCATGACCGATGAACGCTGGACACCACGCAAGGTGGAGGAGCGCATGGCCGAGGCCGCCTCCGTCATGCGCCGCTTGCCCGAGGTGCGGGTGCGCGGCTACTTCAACACCTGGCCCACCATCATCCCGGAGTTCTCCGACCTGGTGGGGCGCGAGCCGCCGCGCATGAAGCCGCCATCACCGTCGCCTGCGGCAATCACCCGCACTGACGAGGCCATGGAGTGGCTGAAGTGGCTTGAGCCTGACGATGCACGCATCGTCTGGATGCGGGCGGAGAACAGGCGCTGGAAGACCATCTGCTGGAAGGTGGGGCTTGCCCGCTCCGCCGCTTGGGAGCGCTGGGTGATAGGCTTGTGCATCATCACCTGCAAGCTCAACCGCGAGCGTATCCCGAGCCATCCGGCGCGGCTCAGGGCCTTGGCGAAGGAGCTGCGAAGGCTATAGAAAAGTGTCCGCGAACACTTTTCTAGCGGACAAATCCGCCGGGATCGGCTATGAAATCCATCAAGCTTGCCAGAGGCGCGCGAGGGGAACACCACCTCTCGCGCG
>CAZXTT010000129.1:0-1877 GCA_964643775.1 uncultured Rhizobiaceae bacterium
GATTCCATCACCAGCCCGTAACTGCCGGGCGCCGGGCGCGCCACCTTCAGCGTCCACTTGCCCTTGCCGTCGGAAGTCAGCTCCGGCGACTGCCCGAGCACATACCAGCGCCCGCCGAACTTCACTTTCAGCGAATTGCCCGGCGCTTCCTCCCATGTGCCGCTCAGGATGGCGGCATCATTATCCAGTTGCGCGCCGCTGAAGGTGGGCGTGGCGGGCGGCGTCTCGTCCTTGGGCTTCGGCGGCGTTACCTTGAGCGCCGCCTTCATGGTCACGGAAGCCGAATTGCCCAGCGCGTCGGCGGCCATCACCGTAACGTCATGTTCCCCCACCGGCAGGCCCTCGCCGCCGGCCAGCTTCCAGTTGCCCTTGCCGTCGGAGGCCAGCTCCTTGTCCTTGCCCAGCTCGTAGGCCTTGCCGCCCACCGTGACCACCAGCCTTTTGGCGTCGCCCTCCGGCCATTCGCCGCTCAGCAGGGGCGTGTTGTTTTCGCCAAGGGTGGCGCTCTTCAGCACCGGCGGCTGCGGCGGCGTGGTGTCCACCACCAGTTCGTTCGACGTGGTGTCAACCGCCTTGTCGCCGTCGTCCACCACCATGGCCCGCACGTCATGAACGCCGTCCGGCGGCAGCTTGCCGAGGGTCAGCTTCCAGTTGCCCGTGCCGTCGGAGGTCAGTTCCTTGTCCTTGCCCAGCTCGTATGTCCTGCCGGCGACCTCCACCACCAGCATGGTGCCGGGGGCATGAGGCCAGGCGCCGGTGATCGCCACCGGCGGCCTGGCGGCGCTGACGGGCTTCACGGCAGGCGCGCCCAGCCTGACCTGCGCGCCCGAGGTGTCGGCGCGCCGCACGCCCCACACCGACAGGACTTTCTCCGCCGCGGCCTTCAGCGCGCCCCTCGACGGCGCCGTCCCCGTGATGCGCGCATCGCGCCCGTCCATCTCCACCCGGGCCCACTGGTGGCCCGCCGCCTTCAGCGCATCGCCCGCTTCGGAGGCCAGCTTGCCTTCCATGACCGGCGTGCTTGTGAGCCACGCCCCCGCTCCCAGCAGCGCCAGCGGCGGCAGCCCCCACAGCAGCCTCCGCATGCCGCCCCCGGATCCCGTTTCTCTGCTCATCAGACCCCTCCCTTGAAAACTTGCCCGGGCCAGGACTTGCCCGGCCCGCCGGGCCATGCCCGCTTTCAGGCCCGCGTTCCCGCCAACGCGCCGGGCGCTTGCAGGCCGGCGGCTTTCCCCGGACATGCGGGCGAAAGCAGGTCATCCAATGATGCAGGGGGGACAAGACGGCACAGGAGGCGCATTGCGTCTGATTGCGTCTGGATGAATCACTCCGGGCGAAACACCTGGATCACCGCTTGAATCACCTGTGCCCACACCTCTTGAAAGCCCCCTGACAAAACCCGTCCCGGCGCTTGCGGACGCGCTGTAAAAGGATAATAAACAGTTAACGAAAGGAAAGGCAAGGGCGCGTATTCATGGGGCTGAGAGCCTGTTTTGCCCCCCTGCGGCCATTTCTGTTGCATTCGCGCCACACCCGCCCCGGAAAAGCTCCTCCGCCCCGCCGCCAATGTTGACCAAATCCCCCCGAACGGCGAAAACATCATCCAAGCGATTCACACGAGTCGCTGCTTCATGCCTCCGGTATCCGAATTCATTCGCAGGGGATTGGGGGCGACAACCAAAACTCTAGGTGTGAAAAAGCTTCCGGCAGGAAGAGGTTTCCATCAAGATTGTGGGAGAACAACAATGACCAAGACCAAGTGGATCCGTCGCGCTCTGCTCGGTGGCGCCGCCGTCGCGGTGATGGCCACCGGTGCCCAGGCCGATGACCTCTCCGCCCTGAAGGCTCAGATCGAGGCCCTTCAGGCGCGCGTCAAC
>CAZXTT010000130.1:0-12495 GCA_964643775.1 uncultured Rhizobiaceae bacterium
TCCACCGGCTCCGACGCCTACAACCAGCGCCTGTCCGAGCGCCGCGCGCGGGCGGTCGTGCGCTACCTCACGGCGCAGCGGGTCGATCCGGCGCGGCTGGAATACTACGGGCTGGGCGAACGCGCCCCGGTGGCCTCCAACAGCACCGCCGCCGGGCGGGCCCAGAACCGGCGGGTGGAAATCCGCATCCGCCCGCGCCGCAGGGGGTGATGACGCGCGGCGGGTCGTTGGCTTGAAATTCAGGCTTACCGTTTTCCACGACAGACTGCTTGTCAAGGACGGCCCCCTGGGCCGCCGCCAAAGGCGGTTTCATCCTTGACAAGCAGTCTGTCGTGGAAACAATGGCAAGGAAGCGCCCAATGGCGGGAAATCGCCATTGGCGCTTCTCTTAAGCAAATGAAAGTGGGAAACCTTCCCCGAAGCGCCATGGATAGCGCACGAGGCGCAATTGGCGCTTTCCCCTGCTTCAGCCCTGGTGCTGCTCTATTATGCGGGTGAGCAGGGCTATTTCGTTTTTCATCTGCTCGTTGCTGGCCAGTTCCCTTTCTATCTTGCGCACCGCGTGCAGCACCGTGGAGTGGTCGCGCCCGCCGAAGCGGCGGCCTATCTCGGGCAGCGAGCGGGGGGTCATCTTCTTGGCCAGATACATGCCGATCTGGCGCGGCAGCACTATGGAGCGGGTGCGGCGGGCCGACAGCAGGTCGGCCTTGGAGATGCTGTAATGGCGGCCGACAACCCGCAGGATGTCGTCGATGCGCACCGGCTGGCTGTTGGCCGGGCGGGCCAGGTCGCGCAGGGCGTGGGCGGCGGCATCGACGCTGGCGTAACCGGGGCCCATGAGCTGACAGGCGGCGATGACGCGGTTCAGGGCTCCTTCCAGCTCGCGGCCGCCGCCGGTGATGACGGTGGCTATGTAGTCGATGACCTCCTCGCCGATCATCAGTTGCGGGTCGCGGCGGCGGGCTTCCTCCAGCTTGCGGCGCAGGATGGCGCGGCGCAGATCGCCGTCGGGCGGCTCGATATCGACCACCAGCCCGCCGAGCAGGCGCGAGCGCATGCGCTCGTCTATCTTGTCGAGCTGGCGCGGCGGCACGTCGGCGGCGATGACCACCTGGCGCTTGGCGTCGACCAGCGAATTGAAGGTGTGGCAGAATTCCTGCTGCATGGTCTTGCCCTGCAGGAACTGGAAATCGTCGATTAGCAGCACGTCGATGGACTGGAAGAAGTCCTTGAAGCCGAGCATGTCGCGCGACTTGAGGGCGGCCATGAAGTGATACATGAAGCGCTCCGCCGATATGTAGAGGATGCGGCGCGCCGGGTTGTGCTTGCGGATGTGCCAGGCGAGGGCATTGAGCAGGTGGGTCTTGCCCAGCCCGGCCGGGGAATGGATGAACAGCGGGTTGATGCTCACCGGCGCGCCGGCGGGCGTTTCGGCCACCCGGCGGGCGGCGGCGTGGGCCAGGGCGTTGGAGGAGCCGCTGACGAAGGTATCGAAGGTGAGCGAGGGATCGAGCGGCGAGCCGCGCTCCATGGAAGAGGAGGCTTCGCCGTTGACGGGGGCCGCGGCCTGCTCAACGGCGGCTTGCCCCTCCTCATTGCGCACCAGGCGCGGGCGCGCGGCGGAGCGCACCTGCAGCACCACCGTCCCGACGCCGGGGAAAGTCTCGCCGCATATGCGGATCAGCAGGTCGCGGTAATGTGATTCTATCCAGCTTTTCAGAAAACGGGTGGGCACCGAAACGACGAGCTGATCATCACCCACCTGCTCCAGCTCCATGCGTCCGAACCAGCTTGAATAGAGATCGTTGCCCAGCTCGGCCTTCAGCCGCTGCTGTGTCTTGCGCCATTTTTCGCCGCTGCCCGAAATGGATTTCATTCGCGTTCTTGCCGCCGTCTTGTTGTTTATTGTCGTCATTCAGTGCCCCACTGATCAGATGAATTCGCGCAAAACCCCACGGTTCACGGAAAATGCCCCCTGCACTTTCCGCGCTGCTTGCAACTTGTATGAACTTGACTGCTTCAGCCGGTGAAAAAACGCACCGGCACAAACATCAGGAAGAAGCGGAACTCATGGAAAGATACCCCCCTTGCTCATTGTGAGCAGCGTGGCGAACGAAGTGGCGGACATCATGCCGCCAAGGCCGCCGGGCGATGATGGAGATCCCTTCCACTCCCCCCTTAACTGAACAAATACCCCAAACTCATGGTGCCCCCATGCTAGTGCCCATTTTTCGCATCCGTGCGGAGCGCCAAACTGCAAGGCTTTCGTCTCAAGCCCCCAGCACAGCGCCGCCGGAAGTCTGTTTATCGTTAACGCACGCAAGGCAGGGCCTGAAACAACTCCCCCGGCACTCTGACCTGCGTCCTGTTGCGTCCGCATCCAGTGAAACGCCCAGTCACGGGCGAGCCGCATCACCGATGGCCGCCATCAGAATGGCCGACAACAGGGAGTGGAAGGCATCAAGGGAAGGGAAACTTCAGGGGGAGGGGAGCATTGTCATTCTTTTCGTCATCCCCGTTATTTTCAGCTACCCCTGTTCTTTCACCATCCCCGTTCCGTCCGGAACCAACGTTCCTTGCCGCACCTTGCCGCAACCCCGGTTATTTGCCGCACCTTGCCGCAACTCCGGTTACTTGCCGCCATTCCCGTTCTTGCCGCCATTCCTGGCGCCATCCCTTGCGAACGACAGGGGCAGTATAAGTTTACAAATCGTTAGCTGGCAACTGCCTGCCAGGGTGAGGCGGAGAGGCGGAATGGGGAACACGGCCGGAGGCGGGATGGCAAAACACTGAGTCTCCAACCAAAATGAAGAGCCGGAGGAGGGAGAGGGAAGGCGAAAAAAATGTGGCGGCGGAGAGCCGGAGGGGCGGCAAGCCGGGCATGAAATGGCCGGCGCTTTTAGAGACATCAGCAATTTGCTGAAAAACAATGGCTTTTTGACTCAGCCTCAATTCCCGCAACAGTAGAGGTGGAAAGCGCCGGACAACCTCGTTACGGGCGGTGATAAGGATGGCCGGAGGCTATGGTGGCGGCGCGGTATAGCTGTTCGGCGGCCATCAGGCGGGCTAGCCGGTGCGGCCAGGTCATGCGGCCGAAGGAGACGACGAGGCGCGCTTGCGCAAGCAGGGACGGGTCAAGCCCGTCGGGGCCGCCGATAAGCAGGGCCAGGGTATCGCCGCCGCCGGCCGCCAGCTTCGCCAACTGCCTGCTGAAGGCCTCGCTGGCGAGGTTTTCGCCGCCTTCGTCGAAGGCCAGGAAGACGGCGCCTTTTCCGGCGGCGCGGCGCAGGGTTTCGGCTTCCTCCAGCTTGCGGGCGGCAGCATCCGGCTTGCGCGATTCGGGGAATTCGCGCAGTTCGAGGGAGGAAAAGCCCATGCGCCGGAGAAAGGGCCTGGCGCGGGTGATGTATTCCCCGACGCGCCCGGACTCGCAGTCGCCCTTCATGCGGCCAATGGCCAGCAGCAGCAGTTTCATCAGGGGTCAGCCTTCCTGCCGGGGGGCGTGCGGCGACCAGAGCTTTTCGAGGTTGTAGAAGTCGCGCACTTCGGGGCGGAAGATGTGAACGATCACGTCGCCGGTATCGACCAGCACCCAGTCGGCATGCTCCAGCCCCTCGACGGAAAAGCCCTTGTGGCCGGATTTCTTCAGCTTGCGCAGCAGGTGGTCGGCGACCGCCGAGACATGGCGGTTGGAGCGCCCCGAGGCGACGATCATGGCATCGGCCAGCGCCGCGCCTGGCTCAAGCTCGATGGTGACGATGTCCTCAGCCTTGGAATCCTCGAGGCTTGAGGTGATCACGTCGATGAGTTGTTCGGGTGAAAGGGCTGACTTGCCGGCCGGGGAGCTGCCGTCGGCGCTCTCGGCAAGGGTGTTCTCGCTACTGGTAATCAAGACCGTGAAAGTCTCCTGTGGTTGTCATCCAGCGGCTGGATTATGCGCCATCGGCAGGCCCCGGCGCAAGGGAATTTTCGAGCATCCCGGCAACCCGCGGCGGCTTTTTCACCAGACGGTTAATCGCGATATTGTCCATGGTGGATGTTTTCCACGACGAAGCGATGGTCAAGGGTTTTCAATCGCCTTCGGCGACGGCCCGCAGGGCCGCCCTTGACCATCGCTTCGTCGTGGAAAGAATGGCAAGGAAGCGCCAATGGCGGGAAATCGCCATTGGCGCTTCTCCCCGGCCATGGCCAAAGGATCAGGAACCGCCGCGCAGGCGGGTGGAGCTTTCGGGGTGGTGGCGCATGGGGATGAAGCTCCAGGCGGGCGGGGGCGTTTCCGGCAGCAGGGCGGCGTCGGCGGCGGCCAGCCGGGCGTGGCGGAAAGCGCGGGCGGCGGGGGAACTGAGGGCCTTGAGCGTCCAGCCGGGGCGGTCGAAAACGGCGACCGGCAGGGTTTGCATGATGCCGCGCCAGCGCCGCCAGTGGTGCAAGGTGGCGAAGGAATCGGCTCCCATGAGCCATGCGAACAGGCCGCCTTGCAGCGCCGGAGCCATGGCGTCGAGCAGGTCGGCGGTATAGACGGCCTCGGCGCGGCGCTCGAGGTCTAGCACCCTGAAGCGCGGGCCGCGCGCCAGCTCGCGGGTGAGCGCCATGCGCTCGTCGAGGTCGCCGGTGTCGCCGGGTGGTTTCAGCGGGTTTTGGCGCGCCACCAGCCACCACACCTCGTCCAGCCGCAGGCGCTTGAGGGCCTCGTTGGCGAGCGCCAGGTGGCCGGAGTGCGGCGGGTTGAAGGAGCCGCCGAAAAGGCCGATGCGGCGGCCTTCATACCACGAGCGGGGGACTATCGGCGGCATGGGAGACTCCCGTGGACATGGACGGGCGGAAGCTCGTCGCGCCCGTCCGTTTCGGTTCAACGCCCGGCCCGCTCACGGGCGCGTCTGGCCGTCACCGCGCACCTGGTACTTGAAGGTGGTGAGCTGCTCCAGCCCCACCGGGCCGCGGGCGTGCATGCGGCCGGTGGCTATGCCTATCTCGGCCCCGAAGCCGAACTCGCCGCCGTCGGCGAACTGGGTGGAGGCGTTGCGCATGACGATGGCGCTGTCCACCTCGCTCAGGAACTTCTCCGCCGCCGCGTCGTTCTCGGTGATGATGGCGTCGGTGTGGTGCGAGCCGTGGCGGGCGATGTGGGCTATCGCCTCGTCCACCCCGCCCACCAGCTTCACTGATATTATAGGGGCCAGGTATTCGGTGTCCCAGTCCTCCTCCGTGGCCGGCTTCACCCGCTCGTCCACCGCCTGCGTGGCCTTATCGCCGCGCACCTCGCAGCCGGCATCGAGCAGCGCCTTGACCACCGGGGCGAGCAGGCGGTCGGCTCCGGCGGCGTCGATCAGCGCCGTCTCGGTGGCCCCGCAGATGCCGGGGCGGCGCATTTTGGCGTTCAGGGTGACGTTGATGGCCTTCTCGAGGTCGGCGTCGGCGTCGATGTAGGTGTGGCATATGCCCTCGAGGTGGGCGAACACCGGCACCCGTGCCTCCTCCTGCACGCGCGCCACCAGCGACTTGCCGCCGCGCGGCACGATGAGATCGACATTGCCGTCGAGGCCGCGCAGCATGGCCCCCACGGCCGCGCGGTCAACGGTCGGCACGACCTGGATGGCGTCACGGGGCAGCCCGGCGCTGGCCAGACCGGCGCGCAGGCATTCCACCAGCGCGCCCGAGGAGTGGAAGGAATCGGAGCCGCCGCGCAATATGGCGGCGTTGCCCGACTTCATGCACAGGGCTCCGGCGTCGGCGGTGACGTTGGGGCGCGATTCGTAGATTATGCCGATGACCCCGATGGGCACCCGCACGCGGGCGATGCGCAGGCCGTTGGGGCGCTCCCACTCGGCCATCTTCTCGCCCACCGGGTCGGGCAGCCCGGCTATGGCCTCCAGCCCCGCGGCTATGGCCTCCAGCCGCTCGCCGTCGAGCGCCAGGCGGTCTATGAAGGCGTCGTTGCGGCCCGCCTCGCGGGCGGCGGCCACGTCCTTTTCATTGGCCGCCAGAATGTCGGCGGCGTGGCCGCGTATCTCGCCTGCCATGGCCTTGAGCGCCGCGTCCTTTTCGGCGCGGCTGGCCCCGGCCAGCTCGGAAGCGGCGGCGCGCGCCTTGCGCCCCAGTTCGCTCATCATGGTGTCGATGTCGGTCATTTGGCAAAGCTCCCGGCTCTTGTCCTCAACGCCTCAGTCATCCTGCCGCTGGCCGGTCCAGGCCAGGTCGTCGCGGTGGATCACGACGCCACGCCCGGGATGCCCCAGTATGGCGGCTATGTCAGCCGAACGGCGGCCTCGAATGCGTTCCACCTCGCGGTGGTCGTAGTTTATCAGCCCGCGCGCCAGCTCGCGCCCGTCCTCGCCGATGATGCGCACCGCATCACCACGGGAGAAATCGCCGCGCGCCCCGACCACGCCCACCGGCAGCAGGCTCTTTCCGGCGCGCAGGGCGGCCACCGCCCCGGCGTCCACGACCAGCTCGCCGGAGGGCACCAGCGATCCGGCCAGCCAGCGCTTGCGGGCGGCCAGCGGCTGGGTGGCCGAGGTGAACCATGTGGCGCGCGCGCCGTCAAGAATACCGCGCAAGGGATGGTCGCGGCGGCCGCTGGCGATGACCATGTTGACGCCCGCGCCGGTGGCGATGCGGGCCGCTTCCAGCTTGGTCTTCATGCCGCCGGAGCCATAGGCCGAGCCGCTGTCCCCGGCCATGGCCATTATATCGTCGTCGAGGCTGGTAACCTCGGCCAGGTGCTCGGCCCCCGGCGTGCCCGGCGGGGCGCTGTAGAGGCCGTCCACGTCCGACAACAGCACCAGGCAATCGGCATGCATCATCGAGGCCACGCGCGCCGCCAGGCGGTCGTTGTCGCCATAGCGGATCTCGTCGGTGGCCACGGTGTCGTTTTCGTTGATGACCGGCACGGCGCGGTGGCGCAGCAGGGTGTCCAGCGTGTCGCGGGCGTTCAGGTAGCGGCGGCGCTCCTCGGTGTCCATGATGGTCAGCAGCACCTGGCCGGCCACCATGCCATGCCGCCCCAGCGCCCCCGACCATGCCTCGGCCAGGGCGATCTGGCCCACCGCCGCCGCCGCCTGGCTTTCATCGAGCCTGCGGCGGGCGCTCTTCGGGGTCAGGCCGAGGCGGCGCGCCCCCAGCGCTATGGAGCCGGAGGAGACGACCATGATGCCGGCCCCCCGCTCATGAAATTCCGCCAGGTCGGCGGCCAGCGAGGCCAGCCACCGGCTCTTCAGCCGTCCGCTGTCGCTGTCCACCAGCAGCGCCGAGCCTATCTTGACCACCAGCCGGCGGGCCTTGCGCAGCCTGTCGCTCATGGGCTCCAGCCTCCGTCTTGCGCCGCCTCGGCCTTGCGTTTCCTTTCGGCGGCGCGGGTCTGGCTGATCACGGTGAGCAGCCTGCCCATGGCCTCGTGAACGCCCTCGCCGGTGGCCGCCGACAGCAAAAGCGGCTCGACGCCGGTGCGCTCCGTGAAGTCACCGGCCACCATGCGGCGGGTGTCTTCGTCGATGAGGTCGATCTTGGAGAGCGCCACGATCTCCGGCTTGTCGGCGAGGCTGCCGTCGCCATAGGCGGCCAGCTCCTTGCGGATCACGCGGTAATCCTCCACCGCGTCGGCGGCGGTTATGTCGATCAGGTGCAGCAGCACGGCGGTGCGCTCCACGTGGCCTAAGAAGCGGTCGCCTATGCCGGCCCCCTCGTGCGCCCCCTCGATGAGGCCGGGGATGTCGGCGAGCACGAAGGAATCCACTCCCACCCGCACCACGCCGAGGTTGGGGTGCAAGGTGGTGAAGGGATAATCGGCGATTTTCGGCCTGGCGGCGGAAACCACCGACAGCAGGGTCGATTTGCCGGCGTTGGGCAGCCCCACCAGCCCGGCGTCGGCGATCAGCTTGAGGCGCAGCCAGATCCAGCGCTCCTCGCCCTCGGCCCCCGGATTGGCGTGGCGCGGGGCGCGGTTGGTGGACGACTTGAAGCGCGCGTTGCCGAAGCCGCCCTTGCCGCCGCGCGCCAGCAATACCTTCTGCCCCGGCTCGGTGAGGTCGGCGATCAGGGTCTCCTTGTCCTCGTCGAATATCTGGGTGCCCACCGGCACCTTCAGCACCACGTCGCGGCCCTTGCGCCCGGTGCGGTTGGCGCCCATGCCGTGGACGCCCCTTTCGGCCTTGAAGTGCTGCTGGTAGCGGTAATCGATCAGGGTGTTGAGGTCATCGACCGCCAGCGCCCACACGTCGCCGCCGCGCCCGCCGTCGCCGCCGTCGGGGCCGCCGTATTCGACATACTTCTCGCGCCGGAAGGAGACGCAGCCCGCGCCCCCGTCGCCGGAGCGGATGTATACCTTGGCCTGATCGAGGAACTTCATGAGCCTTCACATAACACAAAACACAAAAGCGGAAAGCAGGGGGAACCTGCCTTCCGCCTTCAATTCTCGCATGATTGGTGGAAAGCAGGCCTATTCGCCCGCCGGCTCCACCGACACGAAGGAGCGGCCACCACGGGCGGTGTGGAACTTCACCGTGCCCTCGACGAGCGAGAAGATGGTGTGATCCTTGCCCATGCCGACGTTGTCGCCGGGGTGCCATTTGGTGCCGCGCTGGCGGATGATGATGTTGCCGGGGATGACGCGCTCGCCGCCGAACTTCTTGACGCCGAGGCGGCGGCCTGCCGAGTCGCGGCCGTTGCGGGACGAACCGCCTGCCTTTTTATGAGCCATCGTTCTGCTCCTTGTCTCGTCTTCTCAACCGCCCGCTCGAGGGGCGCGTGAATTACTTCTTATTCTTGGCCTTGGCGGCCGCCTTCTGGTCAACCTTGGCGCGCGGGGCCTTGCCGGCCATCAGCTCCCTGGCCTGCTCCACCCACTCCTCGCGGCGGATGCGGCCGCGCAGGTTGAGCTCCTTGTCGAGGGCGTCAATGGCCTCTTCGGTAAGCTCGGCGATCTGCCTGAAGGTGGTGTAGCCAGCCTCGGCCAGCTTCTTGACCAGCACCGGGCCGACGCCGGACAGCAGCGACAGGTCGTCGGCGCCCGCGGCGGCTTCTTCCTTCTTGCCCGCGGCCTTCCCGGGCGCGGCCTTCTTCTCCGCGGCCTTCTTTTCGGCCTTGGCCGGAGCTCCCTTCTTCGGCGCGGCCTTCTTCGGCGCGGCCTTGCCGGCCTTGGCCGCCGCCTTGGGAGACGCGCCGCCGGTGAGGATCTCCATCACCCGCAGCACCGTGTAGTGCTGGCGGTGGCCCTTCTTGCGGCGATAGTGCTTGCGGCGCTTCTTCTTGAAGATAATGATCTTCCTGCCGCGCTTCTGCTCCACCAGCTCGCAGGCCACGCTGGCCCCTTCCACGAAGGGCGCGCCAACCTCGACGCCGGAGCCGGCATCGACCATCAGCACATCGCTGATGACCACCTGGTCGCCGGCCTCGCCGGGGAGCTTCTCCACCGTGATGATGTCTTCCGGGGCGACGCGGTATTGCTTGCCGCCAGTCTTGATGATCGCATACATGGCGTATCGTCCTGATTGCTTGTGTCTTTTGTTTTCTTCCGCGCCGCGCGGCGCCGCCTCTGTCGGCGGGCTTTTGTTGCTTGTTGTCGGTGGCCTTGGGCAGCGAAAACCCGGCGGGAGGGCTTCCCCCCACCGGACAGCGGCGTATATGCCCCGCGCGCGGGCATGATGTCAAGAAAAAAGGACCGCCTGAAAGGCCCTTCGCCCGGCCCTAGCGGGGGGCCAGTATCATCACCATCTGGCGGCCTTCCATCTTGGGCATGAGCTCGACCTTGACCTCGTCCTCGCCCAGCTCGCCGCGCACCCGCTCCAGCAGCTCGCGGCCCAGGTTGGTGTGGGCCAGCTCGCGGCCCCGGAAGCGGATGGTGACCTTTACCTTGTCGCCCTTGCCGAGGAACTTGCGCAGGGCGCGCATCTTCACCTCGTAGTCATGGGTGTCGATGGTGGGGCGCATCTTGATTTCCTTGACGTCCACCGTCTTCTGCTTCTTGCGCGCCTCGGCGGCCTTTTTCTGCGCCTGGTACTTGAACTTGCCGTAATCGAGGATCTTGCACACCGGCGGGTTGGAGTTGGGGGCGACCTCCACCAGGTCGAGCCCCGCGTCGGCGGCCAGGTCGAGCGCCTCATCTATGGGCAGCACGCCGCGTTTTTCGCCCTTGTCGTCAATCACCAGCACCTCCGGCGCGGTGATCTTGCCGTTGACCCTTGGTCCCTCGTCGCGGGGTTTTACCGGTCCCCTGAATGGCCTGCGAATGGTAGTCTCTCCTTCGATTCAATGCGCCGTATGGCGCGGGCAAGTGGTTTTGTGTGTTACGATGCAATATACATCCCGAAGCACACATGCAAGTCAAGCGGCAAAAAGGGCTTAACAATGAGCGAGATTTCCACCCTGACCAGCCCCGGCGGCGACAGCATCGCATGGCTCAACGACGGCGCGGAGACGCGCGACGACGGCCCGTGCGGCACCTTCTGGCTGGGTGGCTTCATGTCGGACATGCAGGGCTCCAAGGCCTCCGCGCTGGCCGAGATAGCCGAGCTCACCGGGCGCTCGGCGGTGCGCTTCGACTATTCCGGCCACGGCGCTTCTTCCGGCGAGTTCGCCGACGGCACCATAGGCAAGTGGCTGGACGAGGCGCAGGCGGTGTTCACCGAGGTGGCAAGGGGGCCGCGGGTGCTCGTGGGTTCCTCGATGGGCGGCTGGATCGCCATGCTGCTGGCGCGGCGGCTGCTGAAGGAGGCCCCGGGGGAGGCGGCGCGCATCCGCGCCATGGTGCTGCTGGCCCCGGCCACCGACATGACGAAGGACCTGATGTGGGACAAGTTCTCCGATGAACAGCGGCGCGAAATGGAAAAAGAGGGCAGGCTGCTCATCCCCAGCGACTATGGCGACGAGCCATATGTCATCACCCGCGAGCTGATCGAGGAAGGCAAGCAGCACCTGATGCTGGAGGAAGGCCTTGCCGCCCCCTTCCCGGTGCGCATCCACCAGGGCGAGGAAGACAAGGACGTGCCGTGGGAACATGGGCTTAAGGTATACGAGGCCATCTCCGGGGAGGATGTTTCCTTCACCCTGATAAAGGGGGCCGACCACCGCCTGTCCTCTCCGCGCGAGTTGCGCATGTTGCAGGAAGTGGTGCTGGCCCTGTGCGCGCGCGCCGGTGGAGCCTGACAAAAGCCGGAGAAAACGAAAGGGGCCTCGCGCGAACAGGCAAGGCCCCCAGGGTCTGGTCTCCATGTGCTTTCCCGGAGTGCTTTCCCCGGGCGCCGCACACGGCAGCGTCCCGGGCCGCGGCGGGCTATTTCTTCTTTTCTTCTTCCTTTGCCGGAGCGGCGGCGGCGGCGCGGGCGTTGGAAAGGATGTTCCTGATCAGCGCCAGGTTCTCGAACTGCTCGTCGATCTCGGAGAGCCACTTGCGCACATAGCCGCGCAGGGTGAAGGAATAATCGCCGGCATCGCCGGTGGCCGTCTTGTTGTTGGCGAAATCGGTGAAGGTGACGCCATTGAGGTCCACAGCCTCATAGGCCATCTCGTTGAGCTTCGGCACCTCGATCTCGTGGGCGTTGTTGAGGTTGGCGAAATACTTCTTGTAGGTGGCCTCGTCCCACTCGAAGAAGTTGGTGTCGTTGATGAAGTTGCGGGCCACGATATAGTCTATGCCGTTGACGTAGCGGTTGACTTCCTGCAGCTCGTCGAGCGAGGCCACCGACGGGCCGACGACATGGAACATGCCGATATCGAACATGCCGTCGCGGGCCGCCTCGAAAACGCCGATACGTTCGAATATGTCGAGGGTGCGGCCCAGGGCGCCGGCCTTGAAATCAACCACCGTGACCTTTTCCGAGGCGCTCTCGAGGGTGTCGAGGATCTTCATCTGGTCGGCGACTTCCTCGATGTCGATGACTTCCGTGGCCCCGGGATAGAAGCGGTGCAGGGTGCCACGCGGATTTTCGGTATCGAAGGCGCGGGTGAGAATGTTGCGGCGCGCCAGGAAATCCATCAAGGCGCGGGATATGGTCGTCTTGCCAACGCCGCCCTTGTCGGCGCCCACCAGGATGAGTGTCGGTTTCATTTGCAGCCCCTCTCGTGCTCGCTCGTAACTTACTATATGGCCAATGATTTTCCCCCGGACAGGCGGACAAAGGCCATGACCCGCGCCGAACCTATCACGCCGCCATGCATTTGACCAGATGCGACAAAAAGGCTTGAAGGCTCCCCCCTGCCTCACCATATGCAGCAATGATGCGCGCCGGGAATGAAGGCGGGCGCAATGTCCGCGAGGATTCCCCACTGGCGCGCCAAGCGGAGGTTTTTGTTCATGACCACGAAGAAGGTGCTGGAGCAACTGATGAGCCCGCTGGAGCTGGCGCGTCTGGGCGGCGGCGAGATCGCCTACATCCGGCCGGTAAAGCCGGAGGAAGCCTCACGCATGATCGGCGCGCCCATCGAGGTGGAAAGCGGGGTCACCCTCTATGCCGTGTGTCATGCCGACGGCACGCCACTGGCCATAGCCGACAGCCGCGCCGG
>CAZXTT010000131.1:0-2321 GCA_964643775.1 uncultured Rhizobiaceae bacterium
TCGAGATGAGGGTGCCGGAGAGTTTCGATGGCATTGGACGCTCCTTTTGTAGAAGACAGAGTCGTCCATTTCATCTGATTCTCCGGCTCCTCGCCAGTTGTGTCGTGTAGTGTGGGCCATTCCCGCGAAAGCGGGAATCTATTCGGCTTTTCAATAAGTTACGACAGCACAATAACTGCTCTGGCTATGCAGTCAACCCGTCATTCATGCTTTCCTCGAAAGAAGTGTGACCCTCCTTGGGATCAGGAAAGGCACCCCGCACAGCATTTACTGCACCGCCACAACCAATTGAAATTCCGCATGGATTCCCGCTTTCGCGGGAATGACTCGTAGGGGGGATCCCCCGCCAAGCAGAATTTTCTTGAACACCACTGCGCAAAAACGCGCGGCAATCTCCCTCCGCCGGTATCCAGCGTTGGATCCCCGCGGCGGTCCCCGGCCTATTCGCCGGAGAAACGCTCCTCGCGCTGTTTCGGGGTCAGGGTCGGCGGTATGCTGTCCTCGCCCAGGCGGAAGGCGCGCTCCTGCCCCTCCTTTATGGCCCGCCAGTAGGCCTGCATGGAGCCGATCGGGTCTTCCGGGTTTATCGACGGAAGGTCGCCGTTGGTTTCGGTGGAGGTGGCGGGCTTGACCACGAAATGCAGGTAGCCCTCCAGCATTTCCGCCATGCGCCGCGTCTGCCACGGCACCCCCTTGTCCCCCTGGTGCTCGTTGATCTCCCGGGCCAGCCGGAAGTGATGGGCCTTGAAATCGACCTCCAGGCCGAAGCGGTCGTTCATTATCACCGGCAGCAGCGCCTCCGCCCAGCCGCGGTGGAAGCGGCACTCGCCGCAGTTGTCGCCGATCAGCTCCTTGACCATGCGCTCCACGTTCTTGCGCCCCAGGTCGTCCGGCGGCATGAACTCGGTGCCGTAATAGACGTAATACTTGCCCATGATGGGCATCGGCGAGCCCATCCCCGGCACCCAGTACTGGTTGGGCACCATGCAGCCCTTCTCGCCGTTGGCCAGGTAGACCGCCCGGTCGAATATCGACCCGCCCAGCTTCTCCGCCGCCACCCGGTAGCCCTCGCGGAACAGGGCCGCCCGCTCGTCGTGGGTTATGGCGTCGATCACCGCCACCGCGTAGCGGGCGTTCTTCATCGAGTCCTCCACGATGTCGAACTCTTCCGGGTCGTCGGTGAAGTGGGCGAACTTCAGCTCGCTGGCCGGCGGAAAGCCGAACTCTTCCGGCTCGATCAGCCCCGCCGCCACGCATTCCATGATCCACGCCAGCACGCCGCCTACCTGGATGGCGTCATAGCCCAGCGCGTCGGCGTGATGGTTCAGAAGCTCCGCCGCCCGCTGGTCGAACACCCCGCACTGTGGCCCCAGCGCGTGATACGGCTCGTAGTCCTTCTTGTACTTGCCGCGCATCTTCTTGCAGGCCACCGGGCACGGCTCGCCGCAATGCTCGAAATTCTTCGGCGCGATGGTCTCCTCGTTGAACTGCTTCAGGTAGTGATCGACGATGAACAGCTTGTGCTGGCGCAGCCGCTCGGCGCTGGTGCGCCGCGTCGAGCGGTAGTTGAAGGTCATTATGTTGTCCTTCAGGCTGTAATAGTTCGAGCCAAAGGTGCCGCCGGTGCCGGTCTCCTCGTTGAGGTAATACTTGGTGGTCATTTTCTTGTCCACCTTGGCCAGCTTGTCGCCGTAATGCTCCTCGAAATAGTGGTTCAGCTCCCTGGCCTTGGCGGCGTGCGGATCAACCCAGTCGCCGCCGAAGACGATGGCCACGATGTTGTGTTTCCTAAGGAGCCGCGAGCCCATGCCGCCGCGCCCGGCCCAGTCCTCCACCGGCAGCATCTTGCCCACCTTTATGGTGTTCGACCCTATGGCCCCCTCCCGGGTGGCCTGCGCCGCCGGGCCGACGCAGGCGATGCGCACCCGCCGCGGGTTGTATTCCTCGCCATGGCGGTCAAGCAGCGCCTGCTGGATGGCGTATATGCCGATCAGCTCCTCGCCTTCCTCGTTCCTGTAGCCCTTCCACAGCTCCTCGTAGTCATCCAGCGGCTCGATGCGCACCTCCGGGCCGTTGCCGCGGTTGTGCAGCAGCAGCACCGAGGGCTCCACCGCCGCCCCGTGCAGGGCCACGTAATTCACCCCCACGTGCTGGAAGGTATGGGCCGCCCCGCCCATCGACGAGATGTAGAATCCCTCCCACTGGTCGGAATAGGCGCAGAACACCAGCCTGCGCGCCCCCGGCACGGCGGAGGAGGCCAGCAGCCCCTCGCCGAAGGTGAACACCTCCGGGTCTTTCCGGTATTCCCGCCAGCCGAAGTC
>CAZXTT010000132.1:0-11823 GCA_964643775.1 uncultured Rhizobiaceae bacterium
CGCCCTGCACGACACTACGCCGCCACCTGCCGGACGAGGCCGCGACCAGCGCCCTGGGCCGCGAGCTTTCCCTCTTCGTCCGCCCCGGCGACTGGCTGTTGCTCTTCGGCGACCTCGGCGCCGGCAAGAGCACCCTGGCGCGCGCCTTCATCCGCGCCCTTGCCCCACACGCCGGTGAATTCGAGGTGCCCAGCCCCACCTTCACCCTCGTTCAGGAATATTCATTCACCCGCCTGCCGGTGGCCCATGCCGACCTCTACCGCCTCTCCGATCCCCATGAACTGGACGAGCTGGGCCTCGACGACCTGGCCCGCGGCCACGTGCTGCTGGTGGAATGGCCCGACCGCCTGGACCGCCTGCCGCGCGAGCGCCTCGAGGTGCGCCTGGAGCATTCCGGCGAGGCCCGCGAGGTCACCTTGCGCGGCTTCGGCGGCTGGGCCGGGAGGCTCGCCCGCATGGAACAGGCGCGCGCTTTTCTCGCCCGCGCTTTCGCCGGCGTGCCGCCCGGGCGCATCGGTCGCGCCTTCTTTCAGGGCGACGCATCGGCCCGCCGCTACGAGCTGATAAGCGCGCCGGGCCATCCCGACCGCCTGCTCATGGACATGCCCGAGCGCCCCGACGGCCCGCCCCTCCATGACGGCAAAAGCTACGACCAGCTCGTCCATCTCTCCACCCACATCCGCGCCGTCTGGGCCGTCAACGAAACCCTCTTGAACAAGGGCTACCGCGCCCCGCGCGCCATCGCCCACGACTTGCCCCACGGCCTGATGCTCCAGGAAATGCTGCCCGGCGAGGTCTACGGCGACCTTTACGCGGCGGGCCGCATGGAAGAGCCGCTGGCCGCGGCGGTGGACGTGCTGGCCACCTTCCCCCGCCATGACTGGCCGGGGCGGGTCGATACCCCGGACGGCCCGCACACCATCTTCGAATACGACGACCAGGCCTTCATCACCGAGGCGCGCCTGCTGCTCGAATGGTTCTGGCCGCGCCTGAAGGGCTCGCCCGCGCCGCCGGAAGCGGCGGAGGAATTCGCCGCCCTGTGGCGCGACGTGCTGCCGCTGGCCCGCCACGAGCCGCCGGTACTGGTGCTGCGCGACTTCCACTCCCCCAACCTCATCTGGCTGCCCGGCGAGGAGGCCCCGCGCGATGTCGGCCTCATCGACACCCAGGACGCCCTCATTGGCCCGCCCGCCTACGACCTTGCCTCGCTGCTCCAGGACGCCCGCTTCACCATCCCGCGCGACGTGGAAGAGGCCATGCTGGCGCGCTACATCGGGGCCCGCGCCGCTTCCGGCGGTGATTTCGACGAAAGCGCCTGCCGCGCCGCTTATGCCGTCATGGGCGCGCAAAGGGCCGCCAAGGTGCTGGGCATATTCGTCCGCCTCCACGAGCGCGACGGCAAGCCCGCCTACCTCGCCCACATCCCGCGCGTCGCCGGATACCTCTCCCGCGATCTCGAGCACCCGGCGCTGGCTGCCCTGCGCCGCTGGTTCGAAACCCACCTGCCGCGGATCTTCTCCCCCGCCAGCATGGAGGAACTCGCCGCATGAGGATAACCCGCGCCATGATCCTCGCCGCCGGGCTGGGCACCCGCATGCGGCCGCTCACCGAAACCACCCCCAAGCCGCTCGTCAAGGTCGGCGGCATGCCGCTCATCGACCATGCCATGCGCCCCCTGCGCGCCCACGGCATTGAGCGCGTGGTCGTCAACATGCACTGGCTGGCCGGCCAGATAGCCGACTGGGCCCGCCGCCAGAGCCCGCCGCCCTCCATCATCCTCTCCGATGAGCGCGACATGCTGCTGGAAACCGGCGGCGGCCTGAACAAGGCCCTGCCGCTGCTTGCCGCGGGCGAGGGCGCGGCCCCCTTCTTCGTCCTCAATTCCGACAGCTTCTGGCTGGAGAGCGGCGCCCCCGCCCTGAAGCGGCTGGAGCAGGCATGGGACGACGCGGCCATGGATTGCCTGGTCCTCACCTGCCCGCTGGAAAGGGCCGTCGGCTATTCCGGCGGCGGCGATTTCATTATCGGCGAAGGAGGGCTGGTCCGCCGCGCTCCCGGCCAGCCGGGGGCGCAGGTGTTCACCGGCGTGTATGTCGTCCACCCGCGCCTTTTCGCCGACGTTCCGCGCGGGCCCTTTTCCATGAACCTGCTGTTCGACCGCGCCATGGCCGCCGCGCGCATGTATGGTATATCCCATGACGGCCCGTGGCTGCACGTGGGCACGCCGCAGGCCATCGGGGAGGCCGAGGAGGCCATGCGGAAACACCGGCGATGAACGAGCGAAACGAGCGGCGCAGGCCAAGGCTATACAACATCCCCGCCGACGTCGATGCATTGCCGGCGCTGGCGCGGGCCATGCTCGCCGGCCATCTGCCCGTCCCCGGCGGCGCTCCCCCCGGCCCCGCCGATCTCGCCGGCTGGACGGTCTTCCTGCCCACCCGCCGCTCCGCCCGTGAACTGGCCGCCGCCCTGCTGGAGGCCGCCCCCTCCGACAGCCAGCTCCTGGCCCGCATTCGCCCGCTCGGCGACATCGACGAGGACGAACTGGCCATGAGCGCCGCCGCCGGGGGCCAGCTTCCGAACCTGCGGCTGCCGCCGCCCATCGCCCCGCTGCCGCGCCTGTTCATGCTCTCGCGCCTCATCCGCCAATGGGCCGGTGGCGATGACAGCCCGCTGGCCGAAATAATCCGCGCCAACCCCGGCGAGGCCCTGAAGATGGCCCGCGAGCTGGCCCGCCTCATCGACAGCTTCGAGAACGAGGAAACCGATTTCGACGCGATAGGCCGCCTCATGGAGCGCGAGCGCCCCGAGCACCGGCTGGCCGCCCAGGACCTGCTGAGGCACATCCGCGAGCATTACCCGCGCAAGCTCGCCGAAGAGGGCCTGATGGGGGCCGCCGCCCGCCGTGCCGCCCTCATCCGCGCCCAGGCCGATATGCTGGCCGCCGCGCCCCCCGACGCCCCGGTCATCGCCGCCGGCTCCACCGGCTCGCACCCGGCCACCGCGCGGCTGCTCTCCGTCATCGCCCGCCTCGACAACGGCTGCGTCATCCTCCCCGGCCTCGATACCGGCATGGACGACAAAAGCTGGAGCGAGCTTTCCGAGGGTCACCCGCAATACGGCCTCAGGCTGCTGCTCGAGCGCATCGGCGCTCACCGCTCCGAGGTGGAGCCGCTGCCCGGCCTCGAGCGCCCGCCCCACGGTCCGCGCCGCCAGTTGCTGCTCTCGGAGGCCATGCGCCCGGCCACCACCACCGACGGCTGGCTGCGGGCGGTGGAGGCCCGCGGCGGGGAACTGGTGGAAGGCTCCCGCGGCCTCCATCACATCCACGCCCCCACCCGCCACCTCGAGGCCCTGTCCATAGCCCTGATAATGCGCCACGCGCTGGAACGGGAGGGCCGGACGGCGGCCCTCGTGACCCCCGACCGCGAGCTGGCCCGCCAGGTGCGCGCCGAGCTGGACAGGTGGGGTATAACGGTGGATGATTCCGCCGGCCAGCCCCTTTCCGACACCCCGCCGGGGGCCTTCATCAGGCTGCTCATGGAAGCGGCGCTGGAAGGCTTCGCGCCGCCCGCGCTGGCCGCTCTCGCCGCCCACCCGCTGGCCTGCTTCGGCTGGCCGCGCGACGACTTCCTGCACCGCTTCTCCGCCCTTGAAACAGCCGTCCTGCGTGGTCTGGCGGCCTTTCCCGGCCTGCCGGAGCTGCCCGCCCTCGTCGCCCGCCGCCGCGCCATGGTGAAGGAAAACCCCCACCACGAACACCGCGCCGTGCGCGCCCTGAACAAGCGCTGGCCGGAGATGGAGGAGACGGCCACCCGCATGGGCGAACTGCTCGCCCCGCTGGCCGAGGTCTTCGCCCATCGCGCCCCGCGTGATTTCTCCGCCCTGCTGCGCGCCCTGGGGCAGGTGGCCGAAACCATCACCACCGGCCCCGACGGCCATTGCGCCCTGTGGGCCATGCCCGCCGGCGAGGCGCTGGCCCAGGCCTTCGCCACCATGGACGAACACGCCGCAACGGCCCCCTCCTTCACGCCGCGCGATTTCGCCCATTTCATCACCGCCGAGCTGGCCGCCCGCCCCCTGCGCCCGCCCCACGGGGCGCACCCGCGCCTGTCCATACTGGGCCTGCTGGAGGCCCGCCTCGTCCATGCCGACATCAAGATACTGGGCGGGCTGAACGAGGACATCTGGCCCCCGGCGGCCCATTCCGACCCCTTCCTCAACCGCCCCGAGCGCGGCGAGTTGTCATTGCCGCTGCCGGAGCGCCGCATTGGCCTTTCCGCCCACGATTTCGTGCAGGCGGCGGCGGGGAGCAAGGTCTGGCTCACCTCGAGCGCCAAGATAGACCAGCAACCGGCCGTGCCCTCGCGCTGGCTGCTGCGCCTTCAGGCGGTTCTCGCCGCCGCCGGCGAGGAGCGCCCCATGCCGCCGCCCGCCGACATGCCCGTGCTGCAATGGGCGGCCCTGCTGGACAAGCCGCTCGATAAAAACGGCAAGGAGCCGCCGCCCCGGCCCATCTCCCCGCCAGAACCGGCCCCGCCGGTGGATTTCCGCCCCTTGAGCTTTTCCGTCTCGCGCGCCGCCACCTTGCTTTCCGACCCCTACTCGGTATTCGCCGCCGACATCCTGGGGCTGGAGCCATTGCCGCCGCTCGAGGCGGCAATCGGCATGCGCGAGCTTGGCAACATCATCCACGAGGCCCTCGATAAATTCGCCCGCGATTATCCCGACGCCCTGCCGCCGGACATGGATGACGTGGCCGACGAGATAGGAAATTACCTGCTGGCGGCCTTCGACGCCAACACCGCCGACGCCGCCCGCCGCAGCTACTGGCAGCCCCGGCTGAAGCGCATGGCCCGCTGGCTGGCCGAAAGGGAACGACACTGGCGCGAGGACATAAAGACCGTCATCCCCGAAACCAGCGGCGGGATGGAGCTGCATGTGAAGGGCTCTTCCCGCCCCTTCCGCCTCACCGCCCGCGCCGACCGCATCGACCTGATGACCGGCGAGAGGGTGCGCCTGCTCGATTACAAGACCGGGCAGGTTCCGGCCCCCAGTCCGGCCTCCGACAAGTATTCCCCGCAGCTCGACCTCGAGGCGGCGCTGGTCATCTCCGGGGCCTTTCCGGAGCTTTCCGAATACGGCTGCGACTTCGAGCTGGCCGATGTTGCCTATGTCAGGCTGACCGGCGGCATGCCCCCCGGCGAGATAACCTCCCTCGGCGGCGGCGAACAGATGCACGGTCGCGCCATCGAGGCGCTGGAAGGGCTCGGGAACCTGCTCGCCGATTATGAAAACCCCGCCCAGCCCTACCTGCCGCTCGGCAAGGGCGGTTATGACTACCATCACTTCTCGCGCTGGCAGGAATGGATGCACGAGGTGGCGGCCGATGACGGGGGTGAATCATGACCACCCCCGAGATCATCATCAAGCGCGCCACCGGCCACCAGAACAACGCCTCGCGGCCGCGCGTTTCCGCCTTCGTCAGCGCCCATGCCGGTTCCGGCAAGACCCACGTGCTGGTCAACCGCGTCATCCGCCTCATGCTCGCCGGAGCGCCGCCGGAGAAGATCCTCTGCCTCACCTACACCCGCGCCGCCGCCGCCGAGATGAAGACGCGCCTCTTCGAGCGCCTGGCCCGCTGGGTGGAGATGGACGACCAGGCCCTGATAAGGGAGATCGCCAGGGAAACCGGCCACCACATGCGCTACGAGGAATTCGAGCTGGCCGCCCCGCGCACCCTCTTTGCCCGCGCGCTGGAGACGCCCGGCGGCCTCAAGGTGCAGACCATCCACGCCTTCTGCGAGCGCCTGCTGCATTCCTTCCCCGTCGAGGCCGGCCTTTCCCCCGGTTTCGAGATGATCGACGAGGCGCTCTCCGGCGAACTGCTGGCGGCGGCCCAGAGGCGCGTGCTGGCCGGGAATGCCGGGGAAGACGGCAAGGAAGAGGGTGATGAAAAGGCGGAAAAGGCGGCAAAGGCCGGTGAGGATGATGGCGGCAAGCTGGCCGAACACGTCTCCCTGCTGTCCGCCCACCTGGGCGAAAAACAGCTCTCCTCGCTGCTCTCCGCGGTGCTGGCCAGGCGCAAGTCCCTCGTGCGCCTGATGCATGGCCCCGGCTGGCGCCAAAGGCTGGCCGCCCGCCTCGGCGCCGATCCCGAAACGGCGGACGAGCAACTGTTCGAACGCTGGTTCGCCGAAATTGATCGCGAGCTTTTGGCCGCCGTCATCGAACACCTCGCCGATTATCCCGGAGACTACAACGATGCCCAGGCGCGGGCCTATGAAGAATTGGCCCGCGCCACCACCGCCGCCGATGCATGGGAATTGTCCCGCAAGGCCTTTTTCACCAAGAATGGAACGCCGCGGGCCGACAGCAGCACCATAGGCAAAAAGGCCGCCCGCGCCGCTCCCGAACTGGCCAGACGCCTGCTGGACATGCGCGATTCGTTCAGCCGCCATCACGACCAGCTCCTCGCCAACCGCATGTGGCGCGCCAATGTCGCCCTGTTCGAGGTGGCCCATGCCGTTATTGCCCTCTATCAGGAAGACAAGAACCGCCGCGGCCTGGTCGATTATGACGACCTCATCGAGCGCACCCTTGAGCTGCTGGAGGGCCACAGCTCCGCCTGGGTGCTCTACCGCCTCGACGCCGGCGTGGATCACGTGCTGGTCGACGAGGCCCAGGACACCTCGCCCGAGCAATGGCGGATCATCCGCCTTCTCACCGAGGAGTTCCACGCCGGCGAGGGCAGCCACGCGGACGGCCCGCCGCGCACCGTCTTCGCCGTCGGCGACTTCAAGCAGTCCATCTACTCGTTCCAGGGAGCCGATCCGCAAAGCTTCCTCGACACGCGCGACTGGCTGGCGGAGCGCTTCCGGCAGGCGGGGGTGGAATTCGAAAACGTCGAGATGGACACCTCCTTCCGCACCGTCCCGGCCATCCTCGAAATGGTCGACAAGGTGGCCTCCGGCCTCGACCTCGGCTTCGCCGCGGAAGGGGAGCTGAAACACCAGACCGCCCGCCCCGGCGACCCCGGCTTCGTCGAGCTGTGGCCGCTCGAGGAAGCGCCGGGGAAGCGCCGGAATGGCGACATATGGAGCGCCCCGCGCCAGCTTCATGATCCCGAGGCGGCGCGCCTGCGCCTGTCGCGGAAGATCGCCGCCACCATCCGCCGCTGGCTCGACGAGGGCCGCGCCATCCCCGGCGAAGACGGCCATCCGCGCCCCATGACCCCCGGCGACATCCTCATCCTGCTGCGCAAGCGCACCACCTTCATGGACGCCATGATCTCCGAGCTCAAGCGCCATGGCATCCCGGTGGCCGGGGCCGATCGCCTCGAGGTGGGCTCCCATATCGCCGTGCGGGACATGCTGGCGCTGGGCCGCTTCCTGGCCAACCGCGAGGATGACCTGTCGCTGGCCTGCGTGCTCAAGAGCCCCCTTCTGGCCCGCGACGACGGGACGCCCTTCACCGACGACGACCTGATGGCCCTGCGCATGGAGGACGTGAAGAACCGCCGCGACATCTCCCTGTGGCGGCAATTGCGCCGCGCCGCCAAAAAGAACGAACAGCCATATGGCCGCGCCGTGGAAACCCTGCAACGCTGGTGGGCGATGGCCGGGTTCCACGCCCCCTACGAGCTGTTCGCCCGCATCCTTGGCCGCGACGGCGGCATGCGCGCCTTTCTCTCGCGCCTCGGCGCGGAGGCCGCCGAGCCGCTGGAGGCCTTCCTCGACCTGGCCCGCCAGCACGAGCGCCTGCAACCGCCCTCGCTGGGCGGCTTCCTCGCCTACATGGAGGCCATCAACCCGGAGCTCAAGCGCGACATGGAAGCCGCCGCCGGCGAGGTGCGGGTGATGACCGTGCACGGGGCCAAGGGGCTGGAGGCCAATATCGTCTTCCTCCCCGACACCTGCGATGGGGCGGCTTCCAGCCACGAGAGCCTGATAATCGCCCCGCCGGACGAAAGGGCAGGGGAGGGGGAAATGCCGCTGTGGATAATGAGCAGCAAGCACCAACCCGCTTCGCTGGGGAAAATCATCGATGAGTGGAAGGCCCGCCAGCGCCACGAACACAACCGCCTGCTCTACGTGGCCATGACGCGCGCCCGCGACCGCCTCTACGTGGCCGGGGCATTGACTGGCAACCGGAAGAAGCCCCACCCGCAAAGCTGGTACGAGGCCATGAGCCGCCACATGAAGAGCGACGAGTTCGCGATAACCGGCCCCGATGGCGAAACCATCTGCTGGCGCTATCCCCCGGACGGCAAGGAAACGGCCGTGGCCGCGGCGCGAGACAAGACCGCCGCCCCCGCCGCGCCGCCCGAATGGCTGCGCCGCCCGCCCGCCGCCTAAGCGGCGGGCACGGCATGGCTTGCCCCATCGCGCCTTGCCTCGCCCGGCGAAGCGGGGGAAGCGCCCCCGGCCCTTTCGCCCTTCTCCGGCGGCCCGGGCCGCAACCGCTTCCGCCGCGGCGAGCTGATCCACAGGCTGTTGCAGTTCCTCCCCGACCTGCCGCCCGCGGAAAGGCAAGAGCAGGCCCTTCAATGGCTGGCCAACGCGGCAAGCGGCATGAGCGGCGGGGAGGTCGAGGAAATCGTCACGGAAGTGCTGGCCATAATGGAGGATGAGCGCTTCGCCCCCCTCTTCGCTCCCGGCAGCCACGCCGAGGTCCCCTTCGCCGCCCGCGTTCCCGGCCCCGGCGGCGCGCCGGTGCTGATCTCCGGCCAGATAGACCGCCTGGTCATCGGCGATGACGAGATAATCATAGCCGACTACAAGAGCGCCCGCCCGGCCCCGGCGGACGTCTCGCAGGCGCCGCCCCAATATATCCGCCAGCTCGCCGCCTACGCATCCGCCATGCGCTCCCTGTGGCCGGGCCGCGGGGTGCGCGCCGTCATCGTGTGGACGGCCACTCCGTCACTGATGGAAATCCCGCCCCACATGCTGGCGGAGGTTGACGGCGGATGATCCCCCAAGCGGTGTCTCAGGATTGTCCGCCCGCCCGCGCCAGCCGCTCTTTCAGCATGCCATCGACTATCTGGCAGGTGCGCTCGAGATCGGATATCGCCTCTTCCAGCTCCACCCGCTGCTGGCGCAGCGCCACCAGCCGCTCCTTCATCTTGCGCGAGGCCAGTTGCAGTTGCGCCAGTTGGCCGTCCTTGATGTTGTAGAGATCGAGCATCTCCTTGATCTCGGCCAGCGTGAAGCCAACCCTCTTGCCGCGCAGGATGAGCTTCAGGCGCGCCCGGTCGCGGTGGCTGAATATGCGCGTCCAGCCCCTCCGCGCCGGATGCAGCAGCCCCTTTTGCTCATAGAAACGCAAGGCCCTGGGCGTCACCCCGAACTCCCGGCAAAGCTGCGTGATGGTATAGGTTCTGTTCTGCGGAGCCGTTCCCGCTCCGTTGTTCTTGTTATCGTTACCAGTCATTGCATGCCTCCCACGGGGTTGGCCATATTGCGCCTGCCGTTCCTGTCAGACCTGTCACCGGCAAGCGCGATCGCCACAGGTATGTCACATTTACCAGTCGCCCTATATCCAGATTGTCTCCATGTCAACATGGCACATTAGCAGGCAATAAGTAATCGATACTCATTAACAATTTTTCATGATCGCCCCAAGCCAACTTCCCGCGATTAAGGAAAAATTTACCAAGATCGTTAACTTTTGACCGTGAACCGCTGTCTGCGCGCCTTGGCCCGTGGCGGCGCCAACAATAACATTTGCGAGCAAGAGTATCAGGGCATGAACCCGGCAAAAACCTGGAGTGTTAAGGGCATAGATTCCTCCACCCGCGAAGCCGCCAAGCGCGCCGCCCAGGAGCGCGGCATGACATTGGGGCAATGGCTGAACGAGACGATCCGCCGCCAGGCATCGGAAGCGCCGCTGAATGATGGCGCGGCCCATTCCCCTTCCGCCGGTGGGGAAGGCGACATATCGCGCAAGCTCGACATCCTCGCCGAGGAGCTGCGCGCCCTGGTGCGCCGCGAGCAGAACACCGCCGTCGACCGCTTTGCCGCGCCCGCCGCTCCCGGCGGCGCCATTCACGCCGACATAATATCCCGCATAGAACACAACGAGGCCCTCACCACCCGCGCCCTCGAGGCCATGGAAGCGCGCCTCGACCAGCTCTCCGAGGCCCTGGAGAGGGCCACCGGCAACGGGGCATCGGGCCCCGCCGCCGCTGAGCTGGAAACCGCCCTGCGCAATGTGATGGATCACCTGGAGGCCAGCGAAACCCGCACCTCCGAGGTGCTGGGAACCATTCAGGAGCGTCTGGCCAATATCTCCGCCCAGGCCGAGCGGGCCATGAAGATGGCTGCCGAAAAGGGCCAGCAGGAAGATTCCCAGGCCATTGCCGATCTCGAAAGCCGCCTCGAGGAAATGAATGCCCGCCTCGCCGATATGCAGGCCAGGGCGGAAGAAAACCTGCGCGCCAGCGTGCGCGAGGAAGTCAGCAACAACATGCAGGCGCTGGCCGAGCGCGTCGATGCCGTCCACGCCGCCAGCCAGAGCCTGCCGGAGCGCGTCGAATCGCTGGTCGGCGAGGTCGCGGGCAACAAGCTGGGCGAGGTGGAAAGCCGCATAGAGGCCATGGTCTTCCAGTTGCGTGGCAAGCTGGAGGAAATGGCCTCCGGCATCATCGATGTCGATGGCATAGGCGCGCGCGTCGATGAATTGAGCCGCAAGCTCGACGAGGTGGCGCGGCAGGCCGTTTCCTCCGGTGAGGTGGAGGCCATGCGCAACGCCCTCAGCCAGCTCTCCGCCGCGGTGGATGACAAGGCCGGCCGCGACGAGCTGCGGAAGCTCTCCGAGGTCGTTGACGGCAAGGCGGGCCGCGACGAGCTGGCCATCTTCGAGCAGCGCCTGGAGGAAACCATCAGCCGCCTGAGCGCCGAGCGCGACGAGGGCGGCCACCTGCCGCAGCTCTCCGCCCTCGAGAACAGGGTCATGGAGCTCGAGCGGCAACTGCGCGAACATTCCGCCGAAGGCATGGGCGATACCGTCACCCTGCTGCAAAATGGCATTGGCGCCATCGAATCGCGCCTCAAGGAGGCCGAGCAGCGCCTCTCCCAACTGCCCATGCTGGAAGATTCCATCGCCCGCCTCGACAAGGCCCTGGAGGAGAGCGCCGGGGCCACCCGCAAGGCCGCCGAGGAAACCGCCATGCGGCTGCTCGCCGATGCCCCCTCGCGGGGCGCTGGCGGCGATTCCGCCCAGGCGGATGAAATAAAGGCCCTCAAGGACGGCATGGAGGCGATAAGGAACGCCGCCGCCGCTTCCGACGCCCGCACCCAGGAGACGCTCTCCGCGGTGCACGAGACGCTGGCCCATATCATCGACAAGATAAACGCCCTGGAAAATTCCGCCGGGAAGCCCGCTGACGCTGCCGCCGCCCCGGAGGCCGCTTCCGGCGCATCTGCTGGCGCCGGGATGGCCGGGGCAGCCGCCGCGGCCGCCACCACGGCCACGATGGCTGCCGCCATGCCGGAAGCCTCTCCCTCCCCGGTCAATGAACCGGCCGCCGCCGCGCCGCTGGATGGGCAGGTAAACAAGCCCCAGGACTCTCAGGCCGGCAGCGCCATGGCCGCCGCCTCCACTACCGCCTTTACCGCCAGCGCCGCTCCCGGCGCGGCTGATGCCGGTTCTTCCCCAGCCTCTGACAAGGACAAATCATCAGCCGGGGAAGCCAGCGCCGATAACGTTATCAAGGAAGACTTCATCGCCGCCGCCCGCCGCGCCGCTCTCGCCGCCAGTGGCGAGCTCGATACCGGCGATGAAGAGGACGAAAAGGGCGGCGGCTTCTTCAGCCGCCTGCGC
>CAZXTT010000133.1:0-2019 GCA_964643775.1 uncultured Rhizobiaceae bacterium
ACAACGAAACCCCCATCGCCAAGGTCATCAAGAACGCCGAGGCCGAGGTGGGCGCGCCCATCGAGCTGAAGGGCTTCGTGCGCATGCAGCTCGGCGAGGGCGTGGAGAAAAAGGAAGAGGACTTCGCCGCCGAGGTGGCCAAGACCGCAGGCGTTTAAGGCACTGCTGTTTCCGCCACGTGGTGGCGGATGGCACGCGAATATGCTAAGGCCCTGCCTCAATGAGGCGGGGCCTTTCGATTCATGATTCCATGTCCCCGCCGCGCGCATGCCGTGTCGTGCGCGCATGGCAACGGTGCAACGAGCGAGGGGCCGGATGAGCGAGGGTTTCAGGCGCGTGCTGCTGAAGATTTCCGGCGAGGCCCTGATGGGCAGCAAGGACTTCGGCATCGACATGGACATGGTGGGCCGGGTGGCGGCCGAGATCGCCGAGGCGCGCGCGGCGGGCCACCAGATCGGCCTGGTCATCGGCGGCGGCAACATCTTCCGCGGCGTCGCCGGGGCCGCTTCCGGCATGGAGCGCTCCTCCGCCGACTACATGGGCATGCTGGCCACGGTGATGAACGCCCTGGCCATGGCCGACATGCTGCGCTCCCGGGGGCTGGACGCGCGCGTCATGTCGGCCATACCCATGCCCACGGTGTGCGAAAGCTACGCTAGGGCGCGCGCCGTGCGCCACCTGGAAAAGGGCAAGGTGGTATTGTTCGCCGCCGGCACGGGCAATCCCTATTTCACCACCGACACGGGGGCCGCCCTGCGGGCCGCCGAGATAGGGGCCGACGCGCTGTTCAAGGGCACCAGCGTCGATGGCGTCTATTCCGCCGACCCCAAGCAGGATCCGAATGCCGAGCGCTTCGACGAGATAAGCTATTCCGAGGTGCTGCGCCGCGACCTGAAGATCATGGACGCGGCGGCCATAGCCTTGACACGTGACAACGGCATACCTTTGGTCGTATTCTCCATCCGGGAGGAAGGCGCCCTGCCCCGTGTGCTGCGCGGCGAGGGGCGGTTCACGCGCGTGGTGTCCGGCGGCTGATTCTTTGCCATGCAGGAACTTCAAGGGGAGTTATCATCATGTCCGATGTCGACAGTCTCGACATGAACGATCTCAAGAGGCGCATGAAGGGCGCGGTGTCCGTGCTGAAGGAAGAATTCGCCGGGCTGCGCACCGGGCGGGCCAGCACCGCCCTGCTGGAGCATGTGCAGGTGAACGCCTATGGTTCGTCCATGCCGATGAACCAGGTGGGCACCGTCTCGGTGCCGGAAACACGGCTCCTGTCGGTGCAGGTATGGGATGCCTCGCTGGTGCCGGCGGTGGAAAAGGCCATCCGCGAATCCAACCTCGGCCTCAACCCGCAGACGGAAGGCAACGTCATTCGCGTGCCCATCCCCGAACTGTCGCAGGAGCGCCGCAAGGAGCTGACCAAGGTGGCCCACGGCTATGCCGAGCAGGCCCGCGTGGCGGTGCGCAACGTGCGCCGCGACGGCATGGACACCCTCAAGAAGCTGGAAAAGGATCACAAGATCAGCGAGGACGAGCATCGCGACCTTGCGGAAGAGGTGCAGGAGCTTACCAACAAGTATATCAAGGAGATAGACGAGCTTCTCGCCAAGAAGGACGAGGAAATAATGCAGGTGTGACGCCCTCACCTGTCATTTGCCGCGTGTCCGGCCAGGGGCGCGGGCAGCGGCAATACCACACTGACACGCGGATCGGCGCAACATGACCCAACCAGGCGGCAACAATGCAGCGGCGGGCCCGGCCTCTTCCCTGCCGCGCCACGTGGCAATCATCATGGATGGCAACGGACGCTGGGCCAAGACGCGCGGCCTGCCACGCTCGGCCGGGCACAAGGCCGGGGTGGAGGCGGTGCGGCGCACCGTGCGGGCGGCCAGCGGCATGGGGCTGGAGGTGCTGACCCTGTTTTCCTTCTCGTCCGAGAACTGGTCGCGGCCGCGCGCCGAGGTGGCCTACCTGTTCGCCCTGCTGGAGCGCTTCATCCACAAGGACGTGGCCGAG
>CAZXTT010000134.1:0-3622 GCA_964643775.1 uncultured Rhizobiaceae bacterium
CCGCGCGGCGGCAGGGTCCATGGCCAGCCGCATGCCATGCACCGCCAGCACCAGCCCGGCGGCGTTGCGCTGGCTGACGCGCGCCCGCTGGCCGGAGCGCAGGCCCAGGTCCATGAGACGGCGCACGAACCCCGGCGCGCCGCCGATGGCGCGAATGCACACCTCTTCGCCCTCGCCGGCCAGCACCAGCGGAAAGGTGGCCGCCCGCGCCGCGCAGGCTTGCGGCTTGCGGCTGTTGCCAATGCTCATCAACACTCGTTCACTCCCTGACAGCCAGGCCCGATCCGGTTCCCTCCCGCCCCGCGAGGAGAAGGGCGCGTCATGGGCAAAATTGATCCAGGTCAATTGTTGCGAATGATTATCAACTGCATGAGTTGAATATATGATGCCGAATAAAATTGCAAGTGGCTCGCAAGAAAATGATGCCTTTGGGGGCACGGTGAAGCCCGAAGGGTTGCCGGCGAGCAAATCGGCATAAGCCGTATGACTTTTATTTTCCATCTCTTCTCCATCCATGCCGATTTTCTCTCCGGCAATTGGCGCCATGCATTTATTGAGACCAGCCCCTGGATCAGGGCCGGGACGGCGCTCCATAAGGAAGGTATTGCAGCAAGTCGTGGTTCAGAACAGTCTTCGACTTGCTGAGAAACTGTATTCCCCATCGCCCGGACAAGGCGGCAAGCATCTGGCGCAAACCATGGCCAAGGCGAAAAATACCGCTCGAATTGGGGATAGTCGTGTAGGGCAGTCAAGCCCGGCGATAACAAGGAGAGGGAGCCGCCTGCCCGGAGATGGCGGGGAGGGGGCGTGTTGGGGGGGAGGCGTGTGTGTGGTGGTTCGTGGGGCTTCACTTGTTGGGGGGAGCGTGGTTATTCTCGTGTGGTGGCCTGTCTCATGTGGGGATGCTGCCTGCATAAGAAAGGATGAAGGATGACCGCCGCCGATGTCTTCTCTCCCGATGCCCTGAAGGGGCGCAAGGCTTTTGTTTGGGGGGCTTCTTCCGGGCTTGGGCTGGCCAGCGCGCGGCAGCTTGCGCGGATGGGGGCGCAGGTGGTGTTGCTGGCGCGCTCGGCGGATAAGCTGCGCCGCGCCGCCGGGGAGATCGGCGCTGCCGGGTATGAGGCCGTTGACCTGGCCGATGAAGCGGCGCTGGCCGCCGCGCTCGAGCGCCATGGCGATACCGACATTCTGGTGACCAATTGCGGCGGGCCGCCCATCGGGGCCTTCGCCGAGCTGTCGCTCGAGGACTGGGACGGGGCCTACAGGCAGATAATCCGCGCCGTGGTGCAGGCCGCGCAACAGCTCGCCCCCCTGATGGCCGGGCGCGGCTTTGGCCGCATCATCATGATAGCCTCGCGCACCGTGGAGCGCTCGCTCAGGGGGCTTGCCATCTCCAACGCCCTGCGCCGCGCCCTGGTCGGCGTCGCCGAGACGCTGGCCGATGAATACGCGGCGCGAAACGTCACCGCCAACCTCGTCTGCCCGGGCTTCACCAACACCGCCCGCATGGAACAGATGCTGAAGTTGCGCGCCGAGCGCTCGGGCCAGACGGTGGAACAGGTGCTGGAATCCTTCCTCGCTCCCATAGCCGCCGGGCGCGCCGCCGCGCCGCGGGAGATAGCCGCCACCATTGGTTTCCTTGCCACCGACCTGGCAGGCTATATGCAGGCCCAGTGCCTCGTCATCGACGGCGGTCAGGCGCTCTGACGGCGGGGCAGCTTAATCACCGGCAGGCGCATGGCCAGCAGCGCGATGGTCAGCCCCAGGTAGACGAGCGGCTCCACCTGCACCCCCTTGCGCACCCAGACGAAATGCACCGCCGCCAGCAGCGTCAGCGGGTATACCAGCCGGTGCAGCCTGCGCCAGCGCGCCGCCCCCAGCCGCCGCATCAGCGCGTTGTTGGAGGTAACCGCCAGCGGAACCATCAGCGCGAAGGAGGCCATGCCGAAGGTGATGTATGGCCGCTTTACGATGTCGGAGAGCATCTGGCCGAACAGCCACTGCATGTCCAGCGCCACCCACACCGCCAGGTGCGCCGACACCAGCATGAAGGCGGACAATCCCAGCGCCCGGCGGAACTTCATCAGGTTCAGCCCCGCGAAGCTCCTCAGCGGCGTAACCGCCAGCCCCAGCAGCAGCAGTTGCAGCGCCAGCAGGCCGTATTCCCATTCCAGCCGCCGCACCGGGTCGGGCCGGTAATGGCCGCCCAGCGCCTGCTGGAAATGCCAGCCGACGAGGGCCAGCGTGACGGCATAAACGGCCCACGCGGGCAGCCGCCGGACGAGCCGGTTCAGGCGGGTGATGACGGGAGCCGTGGCCATCAGTAATACTTCCTCAGATCCATGCCCTCATAGAGCCCCGCCACCTCTTCCTCGTAGCCGTTGAACATCAGCGTCGGCACCCGCTTGCCGAACAGCCCCTCGCCCAGCCTGCGCTCGGTGGCCTGCGACCAGCGCGGATGGCTGACATCGGGGTTCACGTTGGCGTAGAAGCCGTATTCGTCCGGTTGCAGCATGTTCCAGGTGGCCGGCGGCTGCTTCTCCACCAGCGAGATACGCACCACGCTCTTGATCGACTTGAAGCCGTATTTCCACGGCACCACGAGGCGCACCGGCGCGCCGTTCTGCTTCGGCATGGGCTTGCCGTAAATCCCCGTGGCCATGAGCGTCAGCGGGTGCATGGCCTCGTCCAGCCGCAGGCCCTCGCGATAGGGCCAGTCGTATAGCGGCGATTTCTGCCCCGGCATTTCCTTCGGCCTGTGCAGCGTCTCGAAGGCGACGAACTTCGCCCCCGCCCTGACGCCCACCAGCTTCAGCAGGTCGCGCAGCATGAAGCCGCTCCACGGCACCACCATCGACCACGCCTCCACGCAGCGGAAGCGGTATATGCGCTCTTCCACCTCCACTTGCTTGAGCAGGTCATCCAGCGCGTATTTGCCGGGCTTGTCCACCAGCCCGTCGATGGTGATGTGCCACGGGTCGGTGGTCAGCCCCCTGGCATACATGGAGGGGGCCTTCTTGCCGGAGCCGAACTCGGTGAAGTTGTTGTAGGAGGTGATGTCCTCCAGCGGCGTCGGCTTGAGCAGGTTGTCCCCCCGCGCCTCGGCCTGGGCCTCTTCCTCGCCGTCGCAGGCGGCCAGCGCCGGCAACAGGGCAATGGCCCCGGCCCCGCGAATGAACCTGCGCCGGTTGAGCCAGATTTCCTCCGGCGTCACGTCGCTTTCGGTAAGATGGGTCTTGAACCACCTGGACATGAAAATCCCGTTGCTCCCGCCTTTTTTATAATGGTTCCAGTTTTCACTGACTTCATACAGACTCACCCCTCCCCCGCGCAACCAACCCTCCATCACAATCCCGTTGACCCCCCGTGAACTCCCCGCGGCCCGCCGGATACACCCCGCCGCCAGGCCAAACAGCCACTGCACATCCCGCGCCCCAAGCCCTCACGCCCCACGCCCCCATGCTCCCACGCCACCCCCGGGCCCCGCAAGCGATACACCCGTAAAAGCTAAACCTGAATTCAGGTTCAGGTTTTGAGTGACCGAGGCATGATGAGGGAGAGAGGGAGAGAGGGAGGGAGAGAGGGAGGGAGGGAGGGAGGGGCAGGGGGGAATTATTGGGGA
>CAZXTT010000135.1:0-3038 GCA_964643775.1 uncultured Rhizobiaceae bacterium
GCGAGGCCGACCTGCTGGACGGGGCCAACGCCGCCGCCATCGGCTCGCCGGAAAGCGGCTGGGAGATAATCCAGTTCCGCGACGCCGAGCTGACCGGCCCCGACACCTGGAGGCTCACCCACCTGTTGCGCGGCCAGCGCGGCAGCCATGACGAGATCGCCCCCCTGCGCCCGGCGGGGGAATATTTCGTGCTGCTCGACGCCGCCCTCGCGCCGCTCGATCTTTCCGCCGATGACCTGGGCTCCACCGTGCGCCTCATGGCCGGCCCCGCCTCCCTGTCGCGCGACGACGAAAGCTGGCGCGAGTTCACCCTGTCATACGCCGCCGTCGCCGCCCGCCCCTTCCGCCCCGTTCACCTGCGTCACCACAGGCTCCCCGGCGGCGACATCGGCTTCTCGTGGCAACGCCGCACCCGCGCCGGCGGCGATGCCTGGGGCAGCGTCGAGCCGCCGCTGGGCGAGGCCTTCGAGCGCTACCGGCTGGAGATAATGAACGGCGCAGGCGCCGTCCGCGTCATCGGGACGGACAGCCCGCAAGCCACCTGGACAGCCGCCCAGCAGGCCGCCGACTTCCCCTCCGGTCTCCCCGCCCCGCTGACCATCCGCGTCGCCCAGGTATCGGAAACATACGGCCCCGGGGCCTTTACCACGGAGAGCATCAATGTCTGACCAGACCACCAACCTCCGCCTGCCGCTCATCGCCGAGGCGCAGGCCTAGAAGCATGTTACCCACAACGAGGCCCTGCTGAGCCTCGACGCGCTGGCGCAACTGAGCGTGCTCGACCGCGACCTCGCCTCCCCGCCCACCGACCCCTCCGACGGCGATGCCTACCTGGTGGCCCCTTCCGCGACCGGCGACTGGGCCGGCCACGAGGGGCGCATCGCCGTATGGAACGGCGGCTGGCATTACCACGAGCCGCGCGAGGGCTGGCTGGCCTGGGTGGCGGATGAGGATATTCTGCTGATTCATGACGGCTCCGCCTGGCAGCCTTTCACCTCCGGTGCGCAGACCTTTCTGGAGCTGACGGACACGCCGGCGGATTTTGCCGGGCAGGCCGGGCGCATGGTGCGGGTGAATGCGGCAGAAGATGCGCTGGAGTTCGCCGACGCGCCGCAAGGCGGCATAACATCTCTCAACCCGGCGGACGGCGGCAAGGTGGGCGTCAACACCACCGCCGACGATACCAACCGCCTGGCGGTCAAGTCCGACGCCGTGCTGTTCTCCCACGACGACGCCACAGGCTCCGGCTCCGGCGACATGCGCGCCAAGCTCAACAAGGCGGGCGAGGGCAACACCGCCAGCTTCCTGTTTCAGGACAACTGGTCTGGCCGCGCCGAATTCGGCCTGACAGGCGATGACGACTTCCATCTCAAGGTCAGCGCCGATGGTTCGGCGTGGCGCGAAAGCATGATCGCCAACCGGCAGACGGGCGCGGTCTCCTTTCCCCATGGGCATGACATCGAGCGTCATTTGCCTGCCAGTGTCACCGGCGTAGGAGGCGCTGACTGGTGGGGGCCCGCGGATCACATGACGACATGCTATGGCTATGGCAACACAATCGGCATTGTGCAGGACAGGATGTATTTCTGCTCCTTTTACGTCCCCAGGCCATTATTGCTGCTGGGCGGATTTGTCTCCCTGTATCAAGCCAGCACGACGTCAGGCGCATTGCTTCGTGCGGGCGTCTATGAGCTGGGGGCGCCAAATGGCGGCAATTGGGACATCGGAAATCTTGTCGCAGATTTTGGCGCGCAACCCGCTGATGCCGCCGGGAACAAGATCTTCGATCTCTCTTCTCCGGTGAGTGTTCCTCCCGGATGGTATGTTTGCGCGTTGGGGGTTTCTGGCGCGGATGCCAGGGCCTATTACGGACGCTGGTTAACTCCGGGAACACAGCGCGTTTATCCGTCAGCCTCTGGAACAAACGCCCGGCCCCGCCTGGCTGGCCACAGCGTATATCTGCATGAGAGCAACTCCGCGCAGGAAATCAATAACGGCCTGCCTGCTGTGTGGTCCCGAAATCCGGTGTCGGATGCAATTTCCACCAATGGCTGGATATATCAACTCATGTTCCCCAAATGGCGGATTCCCTCATGAAGCAGCGTATCAACATGAACGCCTTGCTGTTGATACGGCGCTTCGAGGGCCTGCGGCTTACGGCTTACCGCGACGCCGCCGGTGTGTGGACCATAGGCTACGGCCACACCTCCATGGCCGGCCCGCCGAAGGTGCGGCGCGGCATGCGCGTCACGAAGGCCGAGGCGGAGGAAATCCTGCGCCGCGACGTGGAGAAATTCGCCCGCTCCGTGGCCCGCGCCATCGGCGGCGAGGCGCTGGAAAAGCTCAACGAAAACCAGTTCGGCGCGCTGGTCAGCTTCGCCTACAACGTGGGGCTGGGCAATTTCCGCCGCTCTTCCGTCCTGCGCGCGGTGAAGGAGGGCAGGGCGCAAGACGTGCCGCGCCTGCTCATGCGCTGGACCAAGGCGCGCGACCCGCGCACGGGCAGGCTCAAGCGCCTGCGCGGCCTCGTCCGCCGCCGCCGCGCCGAAGGGAGGCTGTTCGCCACCGCGCCGCACCAGGCAGAAACGGCCCCGCATACATCACCACCATCATCATTGCCGCCGCCATCGCCACCATCACCGTCAAACCGTCCCTCCCCCCGACTGGCCGCCGCCTGGGCGGCCTTTTTCATTGGCCTTTTCACCATCATCGTCACGTGGATCAGGAGAACCCGCGCAATGCATGCCGTTTCCCGCCTTCTGCGCCCGCTGAAGGGCTGGCGCACCCTGGCCTTCTCGCTGCTGGTCGCCACCATCGGCGTCGCCGAGGCGACGAACTGGTCGCAGCTCGTCCCCGACGGCCCCGCCAGGGGCTGGGTGCTGCTGGCCATAGCCCTTATCATCGCCTGGCTGCGCGTCATCACCACCACCCCGGTGGGGGAGGGCGCGAGATGAGCGTCACCCTCTCCGACATCTGGCAGGCCATCGCCATAGTAACCGCCATCGGCGGCGTCTGGTGGCGCCTGCAACAGCAGCTCA
>CAZXTT010000136.1:0-3482 GCA_964643775.1 uncultured Rhizobiaceae bacterium
ATCGCCCCCAGCAGCGTCAGCCCGCCGTCGACGGCGTCTATCAGCGTCACCACGCGCGGGCGCGCGGCCAGCAGGAACACCTGGTCGGGGAAATGGCTGCGCAGGTTGCGCGCCACGCCCATGACCACCGCCCAGGGCAAAACGGCAAGGGTTATGGCGGCGTAGCTCTCCTTGACCAGCAGGCGCGATATGTCGCCGTTTATCGCCAGCAGGCCGGCCGCCGCCGGGGCAAGCGCGGCGATCAGCAACGCCCCGCCGAGCATCAGTTGCCTCATGGCCGCTGCCTCGCCGCTTTCGCGCTGCGCCTTGACCGCCAGCGGAAAGGCCGCCGCGGTGACGAACATGGCGGCGAAGGCCGCCCCGCGCTGACCCAGCCCCAGCCCGACGGCGATGAGGCCCGCCGCCGCCAGCCCCTCGAAGCTCTCCGTGACATAGCGCACGGCATTGAGCGCCACCCACGAGAAGCCCCCGGCCAGCAACAGCGGCAGGCCATAGGCGAGGGCCTTCCCCAGCACCGGCGCGGCCTGTCGCGGCGGGCGCGCCCGCATGCCGATCATCGGCGCGGCAACGGCGATGGACAGGCCATGGCCTAGGGCATAGAGGGCCAGCGCCCAGGCGGCGTCGAGCGTCACCAGCGGGCGCAATGCCAGCCCCAGCAACAGGCCGAGCGCCGGGCCGCTCACCTGCAATATGGTATAGGCCGCGATGCGCTCCGCGGCGCGCGCCCGCTCGGCCATGTGCGCGCCCAGCGAGCGGGCGCTCATGAACAGCCCGGCGGCCATGACCATCTCCGCGCCGGGGGGCTCGTCCAGCACCAGCGTCACGGTGACGAGGGCCAGGAGGAAGTTGAGCGCCCCGGCG
The DNA here is from genome assembly GCA_964643775.1 of uncultured Rhizobiaceae bacterium. GTDB lineage: Bacteria > Pseudomonadota > Alphaproteobacteria > Rhizobiales > Aestuariivirgaceae > Thermopetrobacter. Next base: position 862 of record CAZXTT010000136.1, read on the forward strand.
GCGGCCAGCACCACGGTTTCCGCCGCCCGGTAGGCGTCGGCGTCATCATCGCTGTCGCGGCGGTGAAAGCGCAGGGCATAGGCGGAGAACCACGACAGGAACAGCAGGTAGCCCAGCTCCTGGGTGGCGGCGATTATGGTGAAGGCCCCCATGTCGCGCGGCGACAGCCACCACGCCCAGGCGAATATGGCCACGAACTGCATCAGCGGCCCCAGCACCTGTGCCGGAAGGTAGAGCAATGTATGGCGCAGCAGCATGGGCTTGCCTCTCTTGCCGGATCTGACTGGTCAGCGGCGGGCGGCCAGCCGCGCCAGCAGCATGATTATGGCGAGGCGGTCTTCCTCCGCCTGCCGGTTCCAGCGCTCCACGTTGGCCGCCGCGCGGCTTGCGTATTCCCCGCGCCAGCCTTCCTCGGCGAAAACGGCGCTGATGCGCCGCGCGGCTTGCCGCGGGTCGGCGGTGTCGATGAACACCCCGCCGCTGGCCAGCACCTCGCGGAACACCGGCGCGTCGGGGGCGATCACCGGCAGCCCGGCGTATTGCGCCTCGAGCAGCGGCAGCCCCAGCCCCTCGTCGTGGGAGGTGGTGATGAAGGCGTCGGCCTCGTGCATCAGCCGCCTTATCTCCCGCTTCTCCAGGTAGCCGCGCAGGCGCACTCCGGGCCGCCCTTGCAGGCTCTGGCGCACGCCGCCCCAGCCGTCGCGGCCTATGATGTCCAATGTCGCGCCGGCATGGCCCTCGGCGCGCAGTTGCTCGACGATGCGCGCCGCCGCCAGCAGGTTCTTGCGCGGCTCCAGCGTGCCCAGCGCCACCAGCCGCGGCCCATTGGCGCCCCGCCCGGCGGCGGCCAGCCGCTCGCCGGCGTCGAGGTCGAAGACATTGCGCACCCGTGGCCGGTAGAGATGGATCTCGGCATCGGGGCGGGCGAAGCGGGCCAGCTCGCCGGCGGTGGTCTGGGAGTTGACGAAGAAGCGCGGCAACCTCCTCACCGCGTGGGCGAAGGCCGGGGCCATGTAAAGGCGCGCCCTGGCCGACAGGTCTTCCTTGCGGGTGATGAGGAACAGGTCGTGGATGTAGGGGATGACGCGCCCCCCGAAGCGGCTCAGCAAGGGCGAGGGCGGGAACCCCGGACACAGGGCGATGGCGCGCCGCTCCCTGAGCAGGGCCAGCGGCAATGAGCCATATTGCCCGGCCACCATGCCCGCCACTCCCTCGAAGGGAGCCTCCACCCGCCGCACCGGCAGCGGCGCGAGGGCGCGCTCCGAGAACAGCTCGTTGGTTATGCGCTCTATGCCGGTGACATGGCGCTTCATGTGGGTGGCGTCCACCAGCAGCGGGGCCAGCCGCGCCTCGTCGTCGTGGCGGATTCCCGGCCTCAGGTTCATTGCGCCGCCTCCCTGATGGGCTGGCCGCGCCCCGCTCCGGCGCTGTTCGCCGGGCGCGCCGACAGGTTCCACACCATGCCGGCGGAAAGCCCCGAATCACGCACCAGGTGGGCGGCCTCCACCACCTGCGCCGCGCCGGCGGCGGATTGGGAGGCCACGATGATCACGCCATCGACCAGCGACACGAGGTCGAAGGTCTCCTCGGCGTGGGACACCGGCGTGGCGTCGATTATCACCATGTCGTATTGGGCGAACAGCCCCGCCAGCCAGTCGCGGAAGGCGCGCGCCTCGTCGCGCCCGGGGGTGAAGTCGGCGGGCAGGGACAGGGATATGAAGTCCATGCCCAGTTGCTGGTCGCGCACGATGAGGCTCTCGGGACGCACCCAGCCGAGCAGCGCCCGGCGCACGCCGTTGATGGTGGTGGGGGCCAGCACCCGGCTGAGGCGGGCGTCGTTGCGGTTGGCGTCGACCAGCAGCACCCTGCGGCCACGGCGGGAGGCGGCTATGCCCAGGGCCCACGCCACGGTGGTGCCGCCATGGCCGGGGGCGGGGGTGGTTATGGCGATGGCGCGCCTTCCGCCGGTGGCGGTGAGGATATTGAACACGGCCTCGGCGAAGGCCGTCCTGTCGGCGCCGGCGGCGGCGGAGACTGCTTCGTGCACTTCGTGGAACATGGCCTCGGGAGGGCCCTCATGGGCCGCCGAGAGGGCCGGCAGCCAGGCCAGAACCGGCAGCCCGTAAGACGGCGGAGCAGCCGGCGCTGGCGTTGCCTGCCGGGGCATATCATGACGGGTCATTTCGTGACGGGGTGAATATTCCCGCCCCGCCGCGGCAGGCGCGGCGCGCCGCCTGTCCCGCAGGCCGCTGACCAGGGCCAGCGCCATGCCCAGCCCCAGCCCCAGCAGTCCGGCGAGGCCGAGGATCATCTTCTTCTTCGGCCACGAGGGCGAAACCGGTATCTCCGCCGGCGAGATTATGCGCGCGTCGGGCATTTGCAGCTTCTGCGCCTCGTTGGATTCCTTGGACTTGAGCAGGAAGGTCTCGAACACCTTGCGCCGCGCCTTGGCCTCGCGCTCCAGCTCGCGCAGGCGCACCCGCGCCTCGTTGGTCATGGCGGCGCTGTTCTTCACCCGCCTGAGGTTGCGCTCTATGGCCTTTACCTCGGCGCGCGCCGCTTCATACTCGGCCTTGATGGAGCGCGCCAGCCGCGACAGCTCGTCCCTGATGAGCCTGCGG
>CAZXTT010000137.1:0-4567 GCA_964643775.1 uncultured Rhizobiaceae bacterium
GAAGCGGGTCATGGAAAGCGGCGAACAGCACGACGGCGACCTGGAGCACGCCCTTGAGCTGATCGGCCGCCATAACGCCATGGCCGACACCATGGAGCGGGCCCGCCATTACGGCTCCATAGCCCGCGACGCGCTGGGCATCTTCCCCGCAACGGAAGCCCGCGACGCCCTCATAGAGGCGGTGGATTTCTGCATAGCCCGCGTCAACTGAGGGGGCGTTTGCCGCCTCCCCATCCATGCCGTGGCCGGGCCGGGCATTATCCTTTTTTACGAATCCAAAGTGCTTGACGTTGGCCCTCCCGCCTGTTCCTTTTCTTGGCGTGTTGTTATCGCGGGAGCGGGAAGGCCATGGAAAACTCCTCTGACAAGTTCGTGTATCTTTTTGGCGCCGGCCGCGCCGATGGCGACGCCAGCATGAAAGACCTGCTTGGCGGCAAGGGGGCCAACCTGGCGGAGATGAGCCGCCTCGGCCTGCCGGTGCCGCCGGGGTTTACCATCACCACCGAGGTGTGCTCGTGGTTCAATGACCACGGCAAGAGCTACCCCCAGGGCCTGCGCCAACTGGTGCGCGGCGCGCTTGACGAAATGGCCGCCGCCACCGGCAGCGTGTTTGGCGACACCGATAACCCGCTGCTCGTCTCGGTGCGCTCCGGGGCGCGTATCTCCATGCCCGGCATGATGGACACGGTGCTGAATCTCGGCCTCAATGACCAGACGGTGGCCGGGCTGGCGCGGCGCACCGGCGACGAGCGCTTCGCCTTCGACAGCTACCGGCGCTTCATCCACATGTATGGCGACGTGGTGATGGGCGTGGATCACGCCCTGTTCGAGGAGGAGCTGGAGGAATTCAAGAAGCGGCGCGGAGTGGAGCTGGACACGGAGCTTTCCGCCGACGACTGGCGGCAGGTCATAGACCGTTACAAGCGGCTGGTCAGGGAAGAAACCGGCGGCGACTTTCCGCAGGACGTCGATGATCAGCTGTGGGGGGCCATCACCGCGGTGTTCGAATCGTGGAACGCGCCGCGCGCCATCACCTACCGCCGCCTCCATGACATCCCCGAACACTGGGGCACGGCGGTCAACGTGCAGTCCATGGTGTTTGGCAACATGGGCGACGATTCGGCCACCGGCGTCGCCTTCACCCGCGACCCGGCCAGTGGCGAGAAGCGGATATACGGCGAGTTCCTGGTCAACGCTCAGGGCGAGGACGTCGTCGCCGGTATCCGCACCCCCGGCCCGCTCACCGAACAGGCGCGTATCGCCGGCGGCTCCGATGCTCCCTCCCTCGAGACCCTGATGCCGGAAATCTTCCGCCAGCTCGTGGAGGTGTTCGACAGGCTGGAGGCCCACTACCGCGACATGCAGGACGTGGAATTCACCATCCAGAACGGCAAGTTGTGGATCCTCCAGACGCGCTCCGGCAAGCGCACCGTGAAGGCGGCCCTGAAGATCGCCGTGGACATGGTGGACGAGGGGCTGATCGACAGGCGCGAGGCCGTCATGCGCATCGACGCGGGCAGCCTCGACAACCTGCTGCACCCGGCCATAGACCCCGCCGCCGAGCGCCATGTGCTGGCCACCGGCCTGCCTGCTTCCCCCGGCGCGGCGGCCGGAAAGATCGCCTTTTCCTCGGAGGAGGCCGAACAACTGGCGGCGGCCGGTGAAAAGGCCATCCTTGTGCGCATCGAAACCTCGCCGGAAGACATCGGCGGCATGCACGCCGCCGAGGGCATCCTGACGGCCCGTGGCGGCATGACCTCGCACGCCGCCGTGGTGGCGCGCGGCATGGGCACCCCGTGCGTCTCCGGGGCCGGTTCCATAAGCGTGGACTACAAGGCGGGCGTCATGAGCGTGGACGGCGAGGAGCTGAAGGCCGGCGACTGGATAACCATCGACGGCTCCACCGGCGAGGTGATGCGCGGCCACATGCCGATGATCGAGCCGGAAGTTTCCGGCGATTTCGCCACCCTGATGGAATGGGCCGCCGAGGTGCGCCGCATGAAGGTGCGGGCCAATGCTGACACCCCTCAGGACGCCCGCACGGCGCGCAATTTCGGCGCCCAGGGCATAGGCCTGTGCCGCACCGAGCACATGTTCTTCGCCCCGGAGCGCATTTCCGCCGTGCGCCGCATGATCCTGGCCGCCGACGAGGAAGAGCGCCGCCTGGCGCTGGACGAATTGCTGCCCATGCAGCGCGGCGATTTCATCAGCATTTTCAAGGAAATGGCCGGGCTGCCGGTGACCATCCGCCTGCTCGATCCGCCGCTGCACGAATTCCTCCCCCACGGGCAGCGCGAGATCGCGGAACTGGCCAGGTCCATGGGGGTTCCGGTCGAGATTCTCCATGCCCGGGTGGAAGAGCTGCACGAATTCAACCCCATGCTCGGCCACCGCGGTGTCAGGCTGGCCATAACCTGGCCGGAGATCGCCGAGATGCAGGCCCGCGCCATATTCGAGGCGGCGGCCGAGGTGAAAAACCAAAGCGGCGAGGCGCCATTGGTTGAGGTCATGGTGCCGCTGGTGCTGGCCCGCCGCGAGCTGGACCTGATAGCAGGCAGGATAAACGCCGTCGCCGAACAGGTGATGGAGGAGAAGGCCACGCAAATAGATTATCTCGTCGGCACCATGATCGAGCTGCCGCGCGCCGCCATAATGGCCGGGGAGATAGCCGAAACGGCGCAATTCTTCTCCTTCGGCACCAACGACCTGACGCAGACGACGCTCGGCATATCGCGCGATGATGCTGGCCGCTTCCTTGGCGAATACGTGGACAAGGGCATCCTGCCAACCGACCCCTTCGTCTCCATTGACACCGAAGGCGTCGGCACTCTTGTGCGCACCGCCGCCGAGAGCGGCCGCCGCCAGCGCCCCGGCATAAAGCTCGGCGTTTGCGGCGAGCATGGCGGCGATCCTGCCTCCATCCGGTTCTTCGAGGGCGTCGGGCTCGATTATGTCTCGTGCTCTCCCTACCGGGTGCCGGTGGCATTGCTGGCCGCTGCCCAGGCGGCGCTGGCCGGGCGGGAATAAAGGCGGCAAAGTCCATGAAACCGCCCCATTTGTCGTGCCAATGGTGAATGGGCGGCGCGGTTGCCGGTTATGGTTAACCTGTGCTAAACAATTCCGGGGGCATACTGCCGTTAGCCACCTTCGCCGAAGGTGGGTGTTTGTCGGCAATTCGGCTCTCTCGACCATGGCCTGAAACGCCATTGAGCAGCCGAGGGGATCGGAGGGTGTAATCGGGTATGCGCTCAACCATGCATGATGACAGCGATCTCGCCGTCACCCTGCCTGATGTGCAGGGGGATGAGAGCGGTGGTTGGCGTTTGTCCGAGATTGCCTCCTTTGCTCTTGCCGGCATTACCCTGGGCGCGGCCATCGCCGTCGGCGGCCATTACATGGGCCAGCGCGCCAATGCCCGCGCCATAGACGACAGCGAATGGCTGCACGTGACCACCCCGGCCACCACCATCTCCGAGAAGTCGGCGCCGCTGCTGCCGCCTTCCATGCTGCGCGGGGCGCGCGTGGAGGTGGAAGAAGAGGTCGTCGTGGCCGCCGCGCCGCGGGTGGTGCGCTCCGGCAAGGGCGATTACCTGCGGCCCTCCATCATCGCCTCGGCCGATTCCTCCGTTCGTGACGCCAAGGAAGACCGCGCCCCCCTCAGGATGGCCCGCCTCATCACCTCGCCGCCGGTGTGGAAACTGGAGAAATCATGGCGCATGGCGCGCAGCGAGCGTAACCGCATTCTCTCCGAGCGCAAGCGCCGCCTGGCCCGCAAGCTGGCCGCCCGCAAGCGTTATCTGCGCGAGAAAACCTGCCTCGCCACGGCGCTGTATTTCGAAGCCCGCTCGGAAGGCGTGCGCGGCCAGCAGGCGGTGGCGCAGGTCATCCTGAACCGGGTAAAGGATCCGCGCTTCCCCAATACCATTTGCGGCGTTGTCTACCAGGGCGCGGAGCGGCGCAACTCCTGCCAGTTCTCCTTCGCCTGCGACGGCAAGCCGGACATTCCCACCCAGCGCAAGGCCTGGGCCCAGTCGCGCAAGCTGGCCGCCAAGGCGCTGAGCGGCAAGCTGGGAATGCAGGCGCTGGCTGGCGTCACCTATTATCACGCCGACTACGTGCGCCCCCGCTGGGCCTCCGCCATGCGCAAGATCGCCCGCATAGGCCGCCACATCTTCTACCGCCACGGCGGCTGAAAAAAACGCCCCCGCCATCACCCCGCTGGTGCCCAGGAAGATTTCGACTGATGGGGGACACCAGTGCGCTTTCGCGGGAATGACGAGGGGGCGAATTTCAGGACTGGTCATGGCCTCCCGCAATATCCCGCGATCCCCCCTACAGCCGCCCCTCGTGCTGTAGCCTGCCCAGTGGGAAGGCAGTCATGGGGTCGTCCCGTTCCAGCTTTTCCAGTTGGGTGAGGATTTCCTCTACGTCGCTGTTCATCCTGCTGACAAGCTCATCGACGGAGCAGAATTTCTCGTCGGGGCGGATGAAGGAGATGAAATCGACCACCAGCCGCCGCCCGTAGAGGTCGCCTTCGAAGCCGGGGAGGAAGACCTCTAGGAAGCGC
>CAZXTT010000138.1:0-2010 GCA_964643775.1 uncultured Rhizobiaceae bacterium
AACCAGTTTCGCCATTTTCTTCTTTCCCCTGAATCTTCTTCTTTCCGATCGCTCGAGGCAGGGCGGAGCGCCCCGCATGATGCGCGGCGAGAAACGCCATCATTTCACGGCAATGTAAAGTGACTTGGGCACAAGATGCGCGAAATGGCGCGCAAACGGAAAACACCACCGGAGGAGATTGCTCCGGAATGGAAAATCATTCCTCTTCCGCGGCCTTGCGCGGACGGCGGGCGACGCGGGTGCGGCGGGTGCGCCTGGGCTTCTCTTCTCCTTCGCCTTCTTCCGCGCTTTCCGCGGCCTTTTCTCCGCCACTGCCCGCGGGAGCGGCCAGAAATCCGGGCTGCGGGCCGCCCCATGACGGATCGGCCTCGACCGTGGGCTGCTCTTCCTGAACGGGGGAGGCCGTTTCCGTTTTGTCGGCGGTTTCCTTTTCCACCTGGGGCTGCTCTTCCGGCTTGCCGCCGTTCGTTTCGGCGGCGGCCTTGTCCTGCCTGTCCTGATCCCGGTCACGGCCATTGCCGCGGTTGCGCTGTTCGCGCTGCTCGATCTGCTGCTGGCGGCGGGCCGCCATCTGTTCCTGGGCGGCGGCGATTATGCGCAGGTAGTGCTCGGCATACTGGAAGAAGCCTTCAGCCTTCACCGCGTCGCCGGAGGACAGGGCATCACGGCCCAGCTGCATGTACTTGTCAGCCACATGCTGGGCGGTGCCGCGCACCTTCACCCCCGGGCCATTGCTTTCATAGACGCGGTTGGCCGGGTTGGGCTGCCTGCGGCCGCGCGAACGCTGCCTGCCTTTGTGCTGTTGTCTCATGTGTTCCCGTTTTGCTCCATGACGCCGCCGCACGCATGATGATTTGCACGAACAAATTCACCAAACCCGCGCCGGAAACTCAAAAATCCCGTGCTGACGATCGGTCGTTTATTTTACGTGTGTTCAATCTGGCCTGGCTGACCTTCACTCTTTCCAGAGCTGTCTTTTAGCTGGAAGGGCAATCCCTCGAAACCACGCCGCGCCGCCTCACGGCTCATTACCGGGCCCGGGCATGATCCGCGCCCCGGCCGTGACCGGCCTCAAATCATGCCGCCGGTCAATCATGATTCGCGCATATGGCGCGAAAGACTTGCGCCTTAATAACCCGCATTGGTTCGTTTTCCAAGCCTTTTGCTGACGCAGGGGCGATAAAGATCATTTTTTCCTTAACGCCACCACCCGCTCGACGCCCGCCAGATCCGAAATCAGCGGACCCGGCCGTGACGACGGGGAAAAGCCGCCAGCCTCGAACAGGGCCATGACTTCATTCGCCTGCCCGGCCCCCACCTCGACGAGGGCAAAGCCGCCGCGGCGCACCACCTTGCCCGCCTGATCCGCCAACCGGCGGCAGGCGCAAAGGCCGTCCGCGCCGCCATCGAGGGCCTGGAACGGGTCATGCCCGGCCACCTCGCGGGGCAGGGTGGGTATTTCGCCGCTGGCTATATAGGGCGGATTGGACACCAGCAGGTCGCAAGTCCCCTCCCGCACCGCCGCCAGCCAGTCGCCGCGCGCCAGCAGCAACCTCTCCGACACCCCGATGCGCCGCGCGTTCTCCGCCGCTGCCTTCAGCGCCCGCGGGCTCTTGTCGATGGCCAGCCCGCGCGCGCCCGGCAGCTCGGCCAGCAGGGTGATGATAATGGCCCCGCTGCCGGTTCCGGCGTCGATGATGAGCGGCGCGTCATTGCCCATCACGCGCGCCGCCTCGAGCGCCGCCTCGACCAGCGTCTCGGTATCGGGGCGCGGGTCGAGAACATGGCGGTTTATGACGAACTCGCGGCCAAAGAACTCCCGTCTGCCCATGATGCGCGACACCGGCTCGCCGTCCAGCCGCCGTTTCAGCAGGTCATCGAGGCTCGCCGCCTCGGCGGCGCTCAGGGGGCGGGAGGGCTCGCCGATCAGCCGCGCGTGGGATATGCCCAGCACGTGCAGCAGCAGCAGGCGCGCGTCCAGCTCCGGGGTATCAACCCCGGCGGCGCGCA
>CAZXTT010000139.1:0-10034 GCA_964643775.1 uncultured Rhizobiaceae bacterium
CTTCAGTGCGCCTCTTCCCAGTTGTCCGCCGCCTTGGCGTCCACCACCAGCGGCACCTTCATTTTCACCGCCGGTTCCGCCGCCCGCGCCATCGTGCGTTGCGCCACTTCCATGGTCTTTTCCGCCTCGTCCCGCGGCGCCTCGAAGATCAGCTCGTCGTGCACCTGCAACAGCATGCGCGCTTCCAGGCCCGCCGCGCGCAGCGCCTCGGGCATGCGGATCATGGCGCGGCGGATTATGTCGGCGGCGGAGCCCTGGATGGGGGCGTTTATCGCCGCCCGCTCGTTGAAGGCCCGCACCGTCGGGTTCGAGGCCCTGATGTTGGGGAAGTGGATGCGCCGCCCGAACAGCGTCTCCACGCAGCCCCGCTCGCGCGCCCGTTCCTTGGTGCTTTCCATGTAGTCGCGGATTTCCGGGAAACGCTTGAAATATGCCTTGATGTATTCCGCCGCCTCCTCGCGCGGGATCGACAGTTGCCGCGCCAGCCCGTGCGCCGATATGCCATAGATTATGCCGAAGTTGATCGCCTTGGCGCGCCTGCGCACCATCGGATCCATGCCCTCGATGGGCACGCCGAACATTTCCGAGGCGGTCATGGCGTGAATGTCCAGCCCCTCGTGGAAGGCCTCGATCAGCCTCTTCACGTCCGCCACGTGGGCCAGCACCCGCAATTCTATCTGCGAATAGTCCGCCGAGATCAGCTTGTTGCCGGGCGCGGCGATGAAGGCGGCGCGTATCTTGCGCCCCTCCGGCGTGCGCACCGGTATGTTCTGCAGGTTGGGATCGGTGGAGGCCAGCCGCCCGGTATTGGTCGCCGCCATGGAATAAGACGTATGCACCCGCCCGGTCCGCGGGTTGATGTGCTTGACCAGCGCTTCGGTATAGGTGGAGCGCAGCTTGGTCAGTTGCCGCCACTGCAACACCTTCTCGGCGATCTCCACCCCCTCCGCCGCCAGGTCTTCCAGCACGTCCACCGAGGTGCTGCGCGCCCCGGTGTTGGTCTTCTTCTGCGATTCCAGCCCCAGCTTGCCGAACAGTATCTCGCCAAGCTGCTTGGGCGAGCCGGGGTTGAACGGCTCCCCGGCCAGCTCGTGGATCTCCTTCTCCAGCTCCTTCGCCCTTTCGGCGAATTCCCGCGACAGCCGCGCCAGCAGCGCCCTGTCCACCAGCACCCCGGCCCGCTCCATGTCCACCAGCACCGGGGCGAGGGGCCGCTCCAGCGTCTCGTAGACGGTGCACATGCGCTCCTCCCACAGGCGCGCCTTGAGGATGAGCCACAGCCGCAACGTCACGTCGGCGTCCTCGGCGGCATATTCACAGGCCCGGCGCACCTCCACCAGGTCGAAGCTCACCTTGCCCTTGCCGCTGCCGATCACCTCCTTGTAGGAGATCGGCTCGTGCCCGAGGTGCCTTTTCGACAGCTCGTCCATGCCGTGGCCGCCGCGCCCGGCGTCCAGCACGTATGACAGCAGCATGGTGTCGTCGAAGGGCCTGACGCGCACCCCCTTGCGCGACAGCACCAGGTCGTCATACTTAGCGTTCTGCATGATCTTCAGAACCGCCGCGTCCTCCAGCAGCGGCCTGAGCATCTCCAGCGCCTCCTCCGGGGCCATCTGCTCGATGGCCTCGCCGGCGAAATCCAGCCCCTCCGCCGCCCGGTGCGCCACCGGCACGTATGCCGCCCGCCCCGGGGCCAGGGCCAGCGCGTAGCCCACCGGCTCGGCCATCATGCCATCGAGCGAGGTGGTTTCCACGTCGAAGGCGAACCAGCCCTGCTCGCGCGCCTCGTCCAGCCACTCGCCCAGCCGCCCGCGGCTGGTTATCAGCTCGTATTCGCCGTGATCGAAGGCCACCCGCGCCTTCTCGCGCGCCGCCTCCAGCGGGGAAAGGCGGCCATCGTCGGCCTCTGCCTCTTCCGCGTCCACGTCCTCCGCGCGTGGCGGATGCCACCTGGACGAGGTTACCGGTTGCGCCTTTATGGTCGCCGCGTCCACTCCCAGCTCCCTGGCGATGCGGCTGGTCAGGGTGGTGAATTCCAGCCCCTTGAGAAAGCCGATCAGCTTCTCCGGGTCGGGCTTCTTCACCACGAAGGCCGACAGCGGCACCGGCAGCGGCGCGTCGGCATCCAGCGTCACCAGCTTTTTCGACAGCCGCGCGTCGTCGGCGTGTTCCATCAGCCGCTGGCGGCGCTTGGGCTGCTTTATCTCCCGCGCGTGGGCCAGCAGGTTTTCCAGGTCGCCGTATTCGTTTATCAGCAGCGCCGCCGTCTTCACCCCTATGCCCGGCACGCCGGGGATGTTGTCGGTGGAATCCCCGGCCAGCGCCTGCACGTCGGTCACCTTCTCCGGCTCCACGCCGAAGCGCTGGCGCACCTCCTCCGGCCCCAGCTCGCGCTCCTTCATGGCGTCATAGAGGCTCACCCCGTCGCCCACCAGTTGCATCAGGTCCTTGTCGGAGGAGACGATATGCACCGTAGCCCCCGCCTCGCGCGCCTTTTTCGCATAGGCGGCGATAAGGTCGTCGGCCTCGTAGCCCTCCAGCTCCACCGCCGGCACCCCGAAGGCCTCCGTCACCTTGCGGATCAGCTCGAACTGCGGCACCAGGTCTTCCGGCGGCTCCGGGCGGTTGGCCTTGTACTGGTCGTATATGTCGTTGCGGAACGTCTTGCGCCCGGCGTCGAATATCACCGCGAGATGGGTGGGCCGCTTGCCCTCGTTGGTGCTCAGCAACAGCTTGTTCAGCATGGCCGCGAAGCCATGCACCGCCCCCACCGGCAGCCCGTCCGACTTGCGCGTCAGCGGCGGCAGGGCGTGATAGGCGCGGAAGATGAACCCCGAGCCGTCTATCAGCCACACGTTATCGCCGGGCCCCGGGGGCTTTCCGGCGGCGGGAGATGAAGATGCAGAATCCTTGTCGCTCATGGGCCGGACTATGCCATCACCCGCCCGCCACCGCCAGAGGAGCCGGAGCATTTTGCCGCCATTGAATATCTTTTCGCCGCTTCGTCACTTCATCGTTTGGCTAGGAATAAAATCCTTAACATTTTTTAATCATGCGCCCACTCTCCCATGTCTTTCAATGACCGCCGCTCCTCCCCATGTCGAAGGCTGAAGGGGACATCCCTGCCAGTCACGGACAGGCCCCGTATCGGGGAAGCACGAATTTCACGGCCCGCACTGGCCGTGTTTCGTGAACGCCCTTGGCTTGTCCGCGGGCAGCCCCATGGAAAACGCAGAACTCAAGGAGGACGAGACGCCATGAAAATCAAATCCGCGAAAACCCTGCTGGCGCCGGCACTGATTGCCCTCGCGGCATTCATCGCCGCTCCGGCAGCCGCCAAGGACGCAAAGAACGCACCGCAGGCAAAACCGGCCGCCACCGGGACAATGGCCAAAAAGGACAGCGCCACGAAGAGCGATGCCGCCAGGGCCGCCGAAGGCAAGAAGGTGGTCAATGCGCAGGCCCGCAAGCAAGGCGCCAGGGAAGCCAGCATCAAGCGCGACAAGATACTCACCGAGGCAGTGGACGCCCTGCGCGAAACCCAAAACGCCATCAAGCTGCTGGACAAGAATGACAAGAAGGGCGCTCTCGACGCCCTCGCCAAGGCCGTCGGCAAGCTGGAGATAGTGCTGGCGCGCGCTCCCGACCTGGCGCTTGCCCCGGTGGACGTGACCAGCCGCACGCTTGACATCTACGCCGATGTCAAGTCGGTGAAAAAGGCCGTCGATGACGCCGTCAGGCTGCTCAGGAAGGGCCGCGTTCAGGATGCCCGCGCCCTCGTTTCCGGGCTGGCCAGCGAAATTATCATAGAGGTGATCAACATTCCGCTGGCCACCTATCCCGACGCCATAAAGGCCATCGTGCCGCTCATTGAGCAGGGCAAGACCAAGGAAGCCAAGGCGGCCCTCATAGCGGCCCTCAACACGCTGGTGGTGACCCGCCACATCATTCCGCTGCCCATCCTGCGGGTGGAGAACATGCTGGCCCGCGCCGACGAGCTGGCGCGCAAGAAGAAGCGCTCCGAGGCCGAGCAGAAGGAGCTGGACGGTATCCTCAAGGCGGCCCGCGTCGAGCTGGAATTCGCCGAGGCGCTGGGCTACGGCAAGGAAGGCGACTTCAAGCCCTTCTACGAGGAGCTGGACAAGATCGCCGCCAGGACCAGGGGAGGCAAGCACGGCGAGGGCTTCTTCGACGCTCTCAGGAAAGCCCTGTCCGACTTCCGCGCCAAGCTGTTCTGAGCGCCGTTGCCCCATCACGACAAGAAAGAGCCGCCCCCTCGGGCGGCCTTTCGTTTTCCCCTTGGCATCCAGGCATCTATCGAGCCCAGACCCTGGTTTGGGCTATTCCGCCGCCGGCTTGCGGGCCAGTGCGTCGGCGCGGTTCATCAGGGCCCGCAGGGCGGCCGGTTTCAGTGGCTTGCGCAGGTAAGCCACGTCGTGGCGTTCGGCCTTCTCCCGCACCTCGCGTGACTGGTCGGCGGTTATCAGTATGGCCGGCACCCGCCACCCGGCCATGGCGCGGATGGTTTCGATCACCTCCAGCCCGTATTCCTCGTCGAGGTGGTAGTCGGCGATTATGAGCCCCGTCTCCGGGTGCTCCCGCCATGCCTTGAGGGCCTGCGCTCCGGAATTCGCCACGTGGACTATCCGCCCCCAGCCGCCCAGCAATTCCTTCATGCCCTCCAGTATCGCCGCCTCGTTGTCTATCACCAGCACCGGCGCCGCCTTCGCGGATTTGCCCGCCGTCTCGCCCTCCATGACCGTGGCTTCCGCCTCCTTCTTGCCCCCTTCCTCCGCCGCCAGCGGCACGCTGATGGAGAACAAGGTGCCATGGCCGGGGCGCGAAACCAGTTCCAGCCGGTGATCCAGCACCTTGCATATGCGCTCGACGATGGACAGCCCCAGCCCCAGCCCGCTGGTCTTGTCGCCATGCTCGCGCAGGCGCTCGAACTCGCGGAAAACCGCCTCGCGCTTGTCTTCCGGTATGCCCGGGCCGCTGTCATGCACTTCTATGCGCACCTCTTCCCCCACCCTCCGGCAGCCCAGCAACACCTTGCCCGACGGCGTATACTTGATGGCGTTGGACAGCAGGTTCTGCAGCGCCCGCCGCAGCAGGCGGCGATCGGAGCGCACCCATGCCGAACAGCTCACCGCCCGCAGCTCCAGCCCCGCCTCGCGCGCCATGGGGGCGAACTCGCGCGCCAGCGGCTGCAGTATCTCGTTCAGCGGAAAGGTGGAATATTCCGGCCGGTGGGCCCCCGCGTCGAAGCGCGATATGTCGAGCAGGGCGCTCAATATCTCCTCCACCGATTCCAGCGAGGCGTCTATGTTGCGCGCCAGCGAATCGCTCCCCCTGGTCTTTTCCACCAGCGACGAGGCGAACAGCCGCGCCGCGTTCAGCGGCTGCAATATGTCGTGCGAGGCGGCGGCTATGAAGCGCGTCTTGTCGAGGTTGGCCTTTTCCGCCGCCGCCTTGGCGCGCTCCAGCTCGCGGTTCAGCCGCACCAGCTCGGCGGTGCGCTCCTCGACGCGCCTTTCCAGCAGCTCGTTGGCCATCTGCAGGGCGTCCGCCGCCATCACCCTCTCGGTTATGTCGGCGAAGGTCAGCACCACCCCGCCATCGGGCATGCGCGCCGAGCGCACCTCGAGCACCGTTCCATCATCGCCGAAGCGCTCCTGGTAGGGGGTGAAGCTCTCGGTGATGTGCTCCAGCCGCTCGGCCAGCGCCTTCTCCATGTCGCCGTCGATCACCGCCCGCTCCATGATGGCGCGCATCATGTCTTCCATCGGCACTCCCACCCGCCCCATCTCCGGCGGCAGCCGCAGCAGGTGGCGGAACTGGTTGTTCCAGCAGATCAGCCGGTAGCGGTCGTCGAACACCCCGATCCCCTGGCGCACGTGGTCGATGGCCGATTGCAGCAGGCCACGGTTGTAGCGGATGGCCGCCGAGACGTCGTCGAGCAGCCGCAAGGTGGTGCCGTGATCGGGGCCGACCTGCTTCAGCAGCAGCGCCATGACCAGCCGCGACGAGGCCGCCCCCACCGCCGAGGCCAGCAGGTGTTCGGCGAAGCGCAGCAGGTGAATGTCGGCCTCGCCGTGCGGCTGCAGGTTCAGTCCGTGGCGCTCGGCGTATTCGGCGAACGAACGGCGGGTGCGCTCCTCGCCCAGGTAACGCGCCACCGTGCCCTGCAACTGGCCGATGCTCACCGGCGAGCGCCAGTCGCGTATGGAATCCGACAGCGCCGGTTGTTCGGCGGCCACGAAGGAGGCCGCCTGCATGCGCTCCGAAGCGCCGGGGCGGGTGAGCAGCGACACCGTCACCCAGGCCAGCAGGTTCATCCCCAGCGACCACAGCACGCCGTGGGTCAGCGGGTCCATGGACAGGCCGAACAGCGCCCTTGGCCTCAAGGCGGCGATGCCGAACGGCCCCTCCTGCGAGAATGCCGCGGGTATCCAGCCGGAATCGGCGAACGAGGGAATGAGCAGCGTATAGGCCCACACCGCGAAACCCGCCGCCAGCCCCGCCATCGCCCCGGCCGCCGTGGCCCGCCGCCAGAGAAGCCCGCCGAAGAAGGCAGGCGCGAACTGGGCCACCGCCGCGAATGACAACAGCCCCGTCTGGGCCAGCGCCTCCGAGGCCCCGGCCATGCGGTAATAGCTGTAGGCCAGCGCCAGCATGACGGCTATCGCCGCGCGGCGGATGATCAGCAGCACCCGCCCCATGTCCCGGTATGGCGCGCTCCCGGCGGCCCGCCGCGACAGCAGGTAGGGCATGACCAGGTTGTTGCAGGCCATGATCGACAGCGCCACCGTCTCCATGATCACCATGGCGGTGGCCGCCGACAGGCCGCCCAGGAAGGCGATCAGGGCGATTGCCTCGTGGCCCGTGGACACCGGCAGGGCCAGCACGTAGGTATCGGCATCCACCGACGACCCGAGAATGAATATGCCCGCCGCCGCTATCGGCGTCACGAACAGGTTGATGGCCACCAGGTAGAGAGGGAACTGCCAGGCGGCGCGGCGCACGTGGTTTTCGTCGTTGTTCTCCACCACCGCCACGTGAAACTGGCGCGGCAGCAGGATGAAGGCGAACAGCGCCAGCAGCGTCATGGTGAAAAGCCGCCCCGCGCCGCCAACGCTGCCCAGCAGGTGGGCGGTGCGTTCATCGCTGCCCATGCGCTCCAGCAGCGCCCCCGGCCCGCCCATGAGCACGAAGACAACGAATATCCCCACCGCCAGGAAGGCCAGCAGCTTGACCACCGATTCCACGGCGATGGCCAGTATCAGCCCGTCCTGGTGCTCGGTGGCGTCGCTGTGGCGGGTGCCGAAGAGCATGGCGAAACCGGCCATGGCCAGCGTCACCAGCAGCGCCATCTCGTCCCCCGCCTGGGCGGAAAACAGCCCCGGCCCCTTCATCACCACCGGCATCAGGGTGTGCAGCGACATCGCCACCGCCTTCAGTTGCAGCGAGATATAGGGCACCACGCCGATGATGGCGGCCAGCGCCACCAGCGCGCCCAGCGTCTGGTTCTTGCCGTAACGGGCCGAGATGAAGTCGGCTATTGAGGTTATGTTGTGGCGCTTGGCGACGCTGACGATGCGCCGCAGCAGCGGCCAGCCGAACAGCAGCAACAGGGCCGGGCCGACGTATATGGAAAGAAAGTCGAACCCCGAGCGCGCCGCCAGCCCCACCGAGCCGAAGAACGTCCACGAGGTGCAGTAAACCCCCAGCGACAGCACGTATACCGCCACCCCGCCGCGCGGGCGCGAGCGCATGTAGCGGTCGCCGAGCCAGGCGATGGCGAACAGCGCGCCCACGTAGCCCAGGGCGATATATATGACCAGCCAGTGATTGGACATGCCGATGGCGCTTTTTTCACTCTATGGCCCGCTATGATACCGGCCATTATAGCAACATCCGCCTCAGAACTTCCATTCGCGCGCCTCGGCGGTGAGAAAATCGCGGAACACCCGCACCCTCTTGGAGCCTTTCAGCTCCGCCGGATACACGAAATAGCTGTCGAACCTGGGCATTTCCGTCCCCGGTATGTCCACCTGCACGAGGATGCTTTCGGGGGCCGCTATGTAATCGGGCAGCACCGCCAGCCCTATCCCCCTTTCCGCCGCCCGCCGCAGGCCATAGACGTTGTTGATCAGCAGCGTCGGGCGGCGCGGTTTGCCCGCCGGGCGTCCGGCGGTCATCAGCCAGTTTATGCTGTCCAGGTAGCCCGGCGCGGCGCCGAACGACAGTATGCGGTGATTGTCGAGATCTTCGAGGCTGCGCGGAAAGCCGTGCTCCTGTATGTATGACGGGGCGGCGTATATGTGATGGTGAACGGTGAACAGCTTGCGCTGGATGAGATCGAGCTGCACCGGCTGCCGCAGGCGGATGGCCACGTCCGCCTCGCGCGCCGCCAGGTCCAGCTCCGCGTCTTCCAGTATCAGCTCCAGGTGTATATCCGGGTATATCTCGATGAATTCCTTCAGCCGCGGCGTCAGCCATATGGAGCCCAGCCCCACCGTGGCGGTGACCCTCAGCGGCCCCACCGGCTTGTCGTGCACGTCCGTCAGCCGGTTGCGCGCCGTCTCCAGCCGCCTTTCCATGTCGTGGGCGGCGCGAAACAGCAGCTCGCCGTCCTCGGTCAGGGTAAGCCCGCGCGCGTGACGGTGGAACAGGGTGGTGCCCAGCTCGTGCTCCAGCGCCGCGATCTGGCGCGACAGGGCCGATTGCGAAAGCCCCAGCTTCTCGCCCGCCGCCGTCAGCGTTCCGGCCCGCGCCACCGCGTGAAATATCCGCAACCTGTCCCAGTCCATGCTCGTTCCCTTGGGGGTTCAGGGTTTCGGCTCAGCCCCTCGGGCCGCCGCTTCAGCCGCCGCACTTGCCGGCCAGGCGCAGCTCCTCCGGCACATCCGCGCAGCCGCGCAGGCTGACGTTCAGGTCGTGCAGCAGGCCCTCCGACAGGTGGAACATCAGCCCATGCACCGACAGCTTTTGCCCCCTGCTCCACGCCTCCTGCACCGCGGGCATGCTCGCCACTCCCAGCACCTGCGCCCTGACGTTCAGCTCCGCCAGCGCATCGGCGCGCTCTTCCTCCGGCAGGGCCTCCAGCTTCTCCCTGTTGCCGGCCAGCACGGCGCGCACCGGCTCCACCCATGACATGGTCTCCGGCGGAGCCGAGCCATTCAGGGCCGCGGCCACGCCGCCACACGAGGTATGCCCAGCCACCATTATATGGCGCACCCGCAAGAACTCCACCGCGAAGGTCACCGCCGCCCTCGCGGCGGCCTCGTCGGGGCGCGCCAGGTTGGCTATGTTGCGGAACACGAAAACCTCTTCCGCCCCCACGCCCAGCAGCGCCGTCGGCATCACCCGCGAGTCGGAACAGCCTATCCACATGAACCTCGGGCGCTGGCCCTTGCTCAGGTTGCGGAAATAGTCCCCGTCTTTTTCCAGCATGCGCCGCGCCCAGCGCCGGTTGTTCTCCAGCAGGTCACTCAGCGTTTCCGCCCGCCTGGTCATGCGAACTCCCTTTTCCATTCCTGCGAACCAAGGTCCGCCAATGAGTCCCGCCGGTGGCCATGCTGTCAAGAGCAGGCTGATTGAATTGCATCTTCCGCGCGGTCTATACAGACAGGCGATGGAACAGGTTTCACGGCGAAAATTGCGCACCGGGTGGACCACCGGGGCCTGCGCGGCGGCTGCCGCCAGGGCCGCCTGCGAGGCCCTGCTGACGGGCCGTTTCCCCGATCCGGTGGAGGTGGAACTGCCCGGCGGCGAGCGCCCGCGTTTCGCGCTGGAGCTGCGCGAGCGGGGGGCGGATTTCGCCCGCGCCGCGGTGCGCAAGGACGCTGGCGACGACCCCGACGTCACCCACGGGGCGCTGGTGGTGGCCACCGTGCGCCGCGCTCCGGCGGGGCGGGGGATAGTCTTCAGAGCCGGGGAAGGGGTGGGGGTTGTCACCCTGCCGGGCCTGCCGCTGGCGGTGGGCGAGCCGGCCATAAACCCCGGCCCGCGCATGATGATCGCCGCCGGGC
>CAZXTT010000140.1:0-3435 GCA_964643775.1 uncultured Rhizobiaceae bacterium
TCCTCGCTGATATGGATAGACCGTCACCTGGTTCACGAGGTGACCAGCCCGCAGGCCTTCGAGGGCCTGCGCAACGCCGGGCGCAAGGTGCGCCACCCGGAGAAGACGCTGGCCGTGGTCGATCACAACGTGCCGACCACCAACCGCGACAAGGGCATAGAAGACCCCGAGGCAAAGCTGCAGATAGAGACGCTGGCCAACAACGCCGCCGAGTTCGGCATCACCTATTTCGACGAGCACGACAAGCGCCAGGGCGTGGTGCATATCGTCGGCCCCGAGCAGGGCTTCACCCTGCCCGGCACCACCATAGTGTGCGGCGATTCCCACACCTCCACCCATGGCGCCTTCGGCGCCCTGGCCCACGGCATCGGCACCTCCGAGGTGGAACACGTGCTGGCCACCCAGACGCTGATCCAGAAAAAGGCCAAAAACATGCGCGTGCATGTAAAGGGCTCGCTGCCCGCCGGCGTCACCCCCAAGGACCTGATACTGGCCATAATCGGCGAGATAGGCACCGCCGGCGGCACCGGCCACGTCATCGAATACACCGGGGAAGCCTTCGAGGAAATGTCCGTCGAGGGGCGCATGACGGTGTGCAACATGTCCATCGAGGCAGGGGCGCGCGCCGGGCTCATCGCCCCGGACGAGAAGACCATCGAGTATTTCCGCGGCCGCCCCATGGCCCCGCGGGGCGAGGACTGGGACAAGGCGGTTGAATACTGGCGCACCCTGCGCTCCGACGACGACGCGGTGTTCGACACCACGGTGGAGCTGGACGCCGCCGACCTGCCGCCCATCGTCACCTGGGGCACCTCGCCGGAAGACGTGGTGGCCATCGGCGGGCGGGTTCCCGACCCGGCGCAGGTGGAAGACGAACAGCGCCGCGCCATGATCGAGCGCAAGCTGGAATACATGGGCCTGCGCCCCGGCCAGAAGATGACCGACGTCACCATCGACCGGGTGTTCATCGGCTCCTGCACCAATGGCCGCATCGAGGACCTGCGCGCCGCCGCGGCCATAGCGCGCGGCAAAAAGGTGGACGCCAACGTCAGGGCCATGGTGGTGCCCGGCTCCGGGCTGGTCAAGGAGCAGGCCGAGGCTGAGGGGCTGGACAGGGTATTCATCGAGGCCGGCTTCGAGTGGCGCGAGCCGGGCTGCTCCATGTGCCTGGCCATGAACGCCGACCGGCTGGAGCCGGAAGAGCGCTGCGCCTCCACCTCCAACCGCAATTTCGAGGGCCGCCAGGGCTACAAGGGCCGCACCCACCTGGTGTCGCCGGCCATGGCGGCGGCGGCGGCCATAGCGGGCCATTTCGTCGATGTCCGTTCATGGGAATAGATGACGGCACGGAACTTGCTATACCGACAGGGTAACTTGTGGCGGACAATCCGCCCTTTGCACAGGATATGCAGAAGACTGGCTCACGCCTGCGCTGCGACACAGGCGCGCCTTGCCATCGAAAGATGCAAAGTGTAACGATTGCATCAACGAGTCGTTAAGGGGGCATAAAGAATGACAATGTTAAAAGCGCATGGCCGGGCCAGCAGTGGCTCGCGCGAAGCTGTCGCGGCTATTCAGGAGGAGGCCATGCACGTCATCGAAGCGGATGCGAAATTTCTCCGCGCCATTCTCTTCATGCTGATTCTTTCCACCGTCGCCATCGGCGCGGCGGCCGCCTATTCCGCGGTCAGCCACATGCCGCCGCCCACCCACGTGGCCGACGCCTCCTGACGCCCCGAGGGGCTCTCCTGTCACATCAGAGCGTTTTGCGACCGCCCGCCACGGGGCCCGCCCGGCGCTTGTCAGCCGAGGCGGCGCTTGGCCAGCGCGCGCAGGCGCAGGGCATTGAGCTTGATGAAGCCCTCGGCGTCCTTCTGGTCATATGCGCCCTCGTCGTCCTCGAAGGTGACCAGCGATTCGTCGTAGAGCGACTTGGGCGACTTGCGCCCAACCACGATGACATTGCCCTTGTATAGCTTCAGGCGCACCGAGCCTTCCACGTCCTGCTGGCTCTTGTCGATCAGCGCCTGCAGCATCTCGCGCTCCGGCGAGAACCAGAAGCCGTTGTAGATGAGCTTGGCGTAGCGCGGCATCAGCTCGTCCTTCAGGTGCATGGCCTCGCGATCCAGCGTCAATGATTCGATGGCCCGGTGCGCCGGCAGCAATATGGTGCCGCCCGGCGTCTCGTAGATGCCGCGGCTCTTCATGCCGACGAAGCGGTTCTCCACCAGGTCAACCCGCCCTATGCCATTGTCATGGGCC
Source organism: uncultured Rhizobiaceae bacterium (assembly GCA_964643775.1). Classification (GTDB taxonomy): domain Bacteria; phylum Pseudomonadota; class Alphaproteobacteria; order Rhizobiales; family Aestuariivirgaceae; genus Thermopetrobacter. The sequence continues at coordinate 2,263 of CAZXTT010000140.1, forward strand.
AGTTGATTGAGCCGCGCCAGCAGCTCCGCCGGGCTCATCCTCTGCCCGTCGATGGCCACCGCGTCGCCGCGCTCGAAATCCATGGTGATGTAGGTCGGCTCATCGGGCGCATCCAGCGGGTCGATGGTGCGCTGGAACACGTAAGGCTCCGGCTCCACCCACGGATCCTCCAGTATCTTGCCCTCCGATGACGAGTGCAGCAGGTTGGCGTCCACCGAGAATGGGGCCTCTCCCCTTTTGTCCCTGGGCACCGGGATCTGGTGCTTCTCGGCGAATTCGATGAGATCGGAGCGGCTCTTGAAGTCCCACTCGCGCCACGGCGAGATGACCTTGATGTCGGGGTCGAGGGCATAGGCGGAAAGCTCGAAGCGCACCTGGTCGTTGCCCTTGCCGGTGGCCCCGTGGGCGATGGCGTCGGCCCCCGTTTCGTGGGCTATCTCCACCAGCCGCCTGGAGATCAGCGGCCGCGCGATCGAGGTGCCGAGCAGGTATACTCCTTCATACAGGGCATTGGCGCGGAACATGGGGAACACGTAATCGCGCACGAATTCCTCGCGCAGGTCCTCGATGTATATCTCGCGGATGCCCAGCATCTCGGCCGTCTTGCGCGCCGGTTCCAGCTCTTCTCCCTGCCCCAGGTCGGCGGTGAAGGTAACCACCTCCGCGCCGTATGTTTCCTGCAGCCACTTGAGGATGATGGAGGTATCCAGCCCGCCGGAATAGGCGAGAACGACCTTCTTGATGGAGCCTTTCGCAGCCATGATCCCTGTTGTCCCTGAATGGAAATGTGAATGAATGCTCTTTGGCGCACTATAGGGCGTCAACTTGCGCCAGCAAGCGAAAAATTGCATACAGTATCAGGCTCGATGACGAGCCGTTTCGGGGGCATATGCCCGGATGCAATTATCGGGAACAGGCAAATGAAAAGACTTCTCTCTCTCGCGGCGGCCGCCATTGCCGCCATATTCATGTTCACCGCCTTCGGCGCTTCCGCCATGGCCCGGGAATGCAAGGAGATCGAAAGCAAGAGCTCCTGCGAGCGCCGCGACGACTGCACGTGGGTCGATTCCTACAAGCGCAAGGACGGGGTGAAGGTCGATGCCTATTGCCGCAGGAAGGGCGGCGGCAAGAAGTCTTCTTCCTCCTCCACCAGCAAGAAGAAGAGCACGGCCA
>CAZXTT010000141.1:0-2100 GCA_964643775.1 uncultured Rhizobiaceae bacterium
CGCCCGACAAGCATCGGCGGCATCGCGCCGCCGCTCATGGATCGTCTCGCGCTCCCGCTCACTTCCTCATCCGTTCCAGCAACAGCCGCGCCCCCTCGCCGCCGGCCTTCTCCAGCGCCGCCATGCCGCCCGTGGCGTATACCGCCACCGCCGAGAGGAGCTCGCGCAGGCGCTCCGCCGCCCCCTCGTCGAAGCGGCAATGAGCGCCGCCGGTGATGCGCGCGATCTCGGCGAAGGCGCGCGAGGCATCCGGATCGGCGCCCTCCTGGAACATGAACACCGGCACCCCGCGCATGGCCAGCTCGCCCGCCCTGGCCGCCAGCGCGTCGATGTCCTCCTCGCAGGCGTCGCCCACGTGAACCAGCGCCGAGACGGGAGCCCGCGCCACTTCCTTCAGGGCATGGGCCAGCACCCGCCCGATCTGGGTATAACCGCCGCGGCAGTCCACCTTGCTCATCAGCGCCGCCAGCCGCGCCGCGTCCGATACCCAGCGCGAGGCCTTGCACTCCTTGTAACCGCGATAGAAAACCAGTTGCACGTCCAGCCCGCCCAGCGAGGCCGTCTCCTCGAACATGCGCCCCTGCAGGTGCTGGGCCCTGTCCCACGTGGGCTGGCGGCTCATGGTCGCGTCCATGGAGAATATCAGCCGCCCGCGCCGCCCCGCCCCGGCGGGCCTGGCCGGCATGGCCAGCGCCTTGTCGATGAAGGCATCTATCTCGCCCTTGCCGGAGGCGGCGGGCGCGTCCGCCGTGGTCCTGGCCGATAGCCCGCCCTTCTCTCCGCCGTCCGCCTTGCCGCTCATTGGCCGCTCCTGTATCGCCATGGCGTTATTGGGGTATGGTCCCCGGAGCATCTTCCGATTTGCCCGGAAAGTGCTCTATAAACGAAGTGCCCTATAAATAGGATGACCACGCCACAAGTGCAAAAAACGAAGCGGATGCAGCTCATGGAACGGGCAAGAACGGTGGAAGAACTGCGCCTCCACGGGCAGGCCTGGCGGGACCTGGGAAACATCCTCGCCATCGTGCCGACCATGGGAGCGCTGCATGCCGGGCACCTGTCGCTGGTGGAAGAGGCCCGCAGCCACGCCGACAAGGTGATGGTGTCGATATTCGTCAACCCCACCCAGTTCGCCCCGGACGAGGACTTCGCGGCCTATCCGCGCGATATCGAGGGCGACATGAAAAAGCTCTCGGACGCCGGCGTGGATCTCGTTTTCACCCCCTCGGTCGAGGTCATGTATCCGCAGGGTTTCGCCACCACCATGCACGTGGAAGGCCCGGCCAGGGCCGGTCTGGAGGATGCCTTCCGCCCCACCCATTTCGACGGCGTGGCCACCGTCGTCGCCAAGCTGTTCATCCAGTCACAGGCCGACGTGGCGGTGTTCGGCGAAAAGGATTACCAGCAATTGCAGGTCATCCGCCGAATGGCCCGCGACCTTGACATCCCCGTGAAGGTGATAGGCGCGCCCACCATGCGCGAGGAAGACGGGCTGGCCATGTCCTCGCGCAACGCCTACCTGTCCCCCAAGGAACGCGCCAGGGCCCCCGCCCTGCACGCCGCCCTGCAACAGGCGAGAAGCGCCATACTGGCCGGCGAGCCCATATCGCAAGCCTGCGCCGGGGCGCTTGAGCAAATCGAAAAGGCGGGCTTCAGGCCCGACTACCTCGAGGCCCGCCACGCCGAAACCCTGGACAGGGTCGGCGATGACGCGGCAGGCGACACCCCCCTGCGCCTGCTTGCCGCCGCCCGCCTCGGCAAGACGCGCCTGATCGACAACATCCCCCTCTGACACCCCCTTATCCCTAAGCATCGGCCACATATTCCGAAAAGTTAAACCTGAATACAGGTTTAACTATTCTGATGCACACTACACGACCCAGTTCCCTCCGGTTCACCTAAAAGATGCTCTACCTCTCCCTGAACCTGCCATTATTCGCCCCAAAAGTGCCCCGCGAGCGGGAACAGCCCCAAAATGATGGCTTATTGAGCCACTACTGATGAAGGAAAAGGCCTGCTTTCATGACCGTTCATCAAAGTGTCGTGTAGTGTGGGGGGGAGGGGAGGGAAGCGTTGAAACAGCCGAAAAACAATAGATTA
>CAZXTT010000142.1:0-3556 GCA_964643775.1 uncultured Rhizobiaceae bacterium
CCAGATACGACCCGTGGTTCCTCGAGCGCCTGCGCGAGATAATAGACCTCGAACAGCGGGTCAGGGAGCACGGCCTGCCCGGGGACGCCGCCAACCTGCGCATGCTCAAGGCCCACGGCTTCTCCGACGCCCGCCTCGCCACTCTGGCCGCGACCAGCGAGGAAGAGGTGCGGAAATTGCGCCACGAGCTGGGGGTGCGCCCGGTGTTCAAGCGCATAGACACCTGCGCCGCCGAGTTCGCCTCGCCCACCGCCTACATGTATTCCACCTACGAAACCGGCCTGCCCGGCGTCGATGACGGCTGCGAGGCCCAGGTGTCAAACCGCCGCAAGGCGGTGATCCTCGGCGGCGGCCCCAACCGCATCGGCCAGGGCATCGAGTTCGACTATTGCTGCTGCCATGCCGCCTTCGCCCTCTCCGACATGGGCATCGAATCGATCATGGTCAATTGCAACCCGGAAACCGTCTCCACCGACTTCGACACCTCCGACCGCCTCTACTTCGAGCCCCTGACCGGCGAGGACGTGCTGGAGATCCTCCACAAGGAACAGCTATCCGGCGAGCTGGCCGGCGTCATCGTCCAGTTCGGCGGCCAGACGCCGCTCAAGCTGGCCGGCGAGCTTATGGAGGCCGGCATCCCCATCCTCGGCACCTCGCCGCAGGCCATCGACCTGGCCGAGGACCGCGACCTGTTCTCGGCCCTGCTGCGCAAGCTGAACCTGCGCCAGCCCGCCAACGGCATAGCCAGAACCGCCGGGGAGGCCATCGAGACAGCCGAGGCGATAGGCTACCCCGTGGTCATCCGCCCCTCCTACGTGCTGGGTGGCCGCGCCATGGAGATCGTCCGCTCGCGCCAGCAGCTCGACCGCTACATCTCCGAGGCGGTGGTCGTCTCCGGCGACGCCCCGGTGCTCATCGACAGCTATCTCGACAATGCCGTCGAGGTGGACGTGGACGTCATAGCCGACGACGAGGGCGCTTTCGTCGCCGGCATCATGGAGCACATAGAGCAGGCCGGCATCCATTCCGGCGATTCCGCCTGTTCCCTGCCGCCGCATGCCCTGGATGGTGACATAATCAACGAGATCCGCCGCCAGAGCATCAAGCTGGCAAAAGCCCTCGAGGTGCGCGGCCTGATGAACGTGCAATACGCCGTCAAGGACGGGGAGGTCTACATCCTCGAGGTAAACCCGCGCGCCTCGCGCACCGTGCCCTTCGTCGCCAAGGTCACCGGCCACCCGCTGGCCAACATGGCCGCCCGCGTCATGGCCGGACAGCCGCTGGCCGCCTTCGGCCTGCGGGAGAGGAAGCTCCATCACATAGGCGTCAAGGAGGCCGTCTTCCCCTTCAACCGCTTCCCCGGCGTCGATACGGTGCTCGGCCCGGAGATGCGCTCCACCGGCGAGGTGATGGGCATCGACAGCGACTTCCCCATGGCCTACGCCAAGGCGCAACTGGGCGCTGGTCAGAAGCTGCCGCTTTCGGGGGCCGTCTTCATCTCGGTGCGCGACGAGGACAAGCAGCCGCTGCTGGAGGCCGCCCGCCTGCTGGCCGAGCTGGGCTTCACCATCCTGGCCACCGGCGGCACCCGGGACTTCCTGCGGGCCAACGGTGTTACCGCAAAGCGGGTGCGCAAGGTGCAGGAGGGCCGCCCCCACATAGTAGACGCCATGGCCAACGGCGAGGTGCAACTGGTCATCAACACCGCCGAGACGGAAAGCTCGCGCGCCGCCTCGCGCTCCATCCGCCAGCAGGCGCTGGCCTCCTCCATTCCCTATTGCACCACCGTCGCCGCGGCCCGCGCCACCGCCCAGGCCATAGCGGCATTGAAATCGCGCTCTCTTGAAGTCAGGCCGCTTCAGGAGTATATAGCCTGACAGCAAAGCTGTTGACACTCCTCCCGCTGGCCTGAAATGGCCGTGCGGGTGGTGTGTTTTTTTGCTGTTTGTCGAACCAGGGGGCTTGCGTTCGCCGCAGCGCCGCAAGGGCGTCCCGGTCAACGCAACATCACACAACGGAAAACAAGCTGAACGATCATGGAAAAGATCCCGATGACCGCGGCCGGACACGCCGCCATGCAGGATGAGATCAAGCACCTGAAGTCTGTCGAGCGCCCGCGCATCATCAAGGCCATTGCCGAGGCGCGCGCCCATGGCGACCTTTCGGAGAACGCCGAATACCACGCCGCCAAGGAACAGCAGGCGTGGAACGAGGCGCGCGTCGCCGAGCTGGAGGACAAGCTCTCGCGCGCCGAGGTGATCGACGTGGCCAGCCTCTCCGGCGACAAGGTGCAGTTCGGCGCCACCGTCAGGCTGGTGGACGAGGACACCGACAAGGAGGTGACCTACCAGATCGTCGGCGATTTCGAGGCCGATGTCTCCAAGGGCAAGATTTCCATCTCCTCGCCCATAGCCCGCGCCCTCATCGGCAAGGAAGTGGGCGACTCGGTGGAGGTCAATACCCCCGGCGGCGGCAAGTCCTACGAAATCCTCGCGGTGGAATTCAAGTAACCACGAAACCGCCCCGTCCCCCGGCCCGCCCGCCGCGAATGGCGCAAGGCGGGGGAGGGGGCCGCTCTCACAACAGGCTCGGAGGCTCCCGTGGCCGTCGCGCGCAAGGTTTTCATCAAGACATACGGCTGCCAGATGAATGTCTATGATTCATCGCGCATGGCCGATGTCCTGCGCCCTTGCGGCTTCGAGCCCGCCGGCGAGCCCGGCGAGGCCGACCTGATAATCCTCAATACCTGCCACATCCGCGAGAAGGCGGTGGAGAAGATCTATTCCGAGCTGGGCCGCCTGCGCCAGCTCAAGGAAAGCCGCGCCCGCGACGGCCATGACATGGCCATAGCTGTGGCCGGTTGCGTCGCCCAGGCTGAGGGCGAGGCGCTGATCGCCCGCGCCCCGGTGGTCGATTTCGTTTTCGGCCCGCAAAGCACCGCCGAGCTGCCCGAGCTGGTGGCGCGCCTCGATTCCGGCGAGCGCGGCATGGTGGTCACCGATTTCCCCGCCGAGGACAAGTTCGACGCCCTGAGCGAGAAGTCGGCCTCCCCTCCCGCGGTGCCGCCGGTGGCCTTCCTCGCCATCCAGGAAGGCTGCGACAAGTTCTGCACCTTTTGCGTCGTGCCTTACACGCGCGGGGCGGAATACTCCCGCCCCGTGGAGCGCATAATGAAGGAAGCCCGCCTGCTGGTGGAAAGGGGCGCGCGCGAGATCACCCTGCTGGGGCAGAACGTCAACGCCTGGCGCGGCGAGGGGCCCGATGGCGGCCCATGGCCGCTGGAGCGCCTGCTGGCCGCGCTGGCCGAAATGGAGGGGCTGGAGCGGCTGCGCTTCACCACCTCCCACCCGCGCGACATGAGCGACGGCCTCATCGCCGCCTTCGCCGACAATCCCAAGCTCATGCCGTGGCTGCACCTGCCGGTGCAATCGGGCTCCGACCGCGTCCTCAAGGCCATGAACCGCGGACACGGGGCGGCATATTACCTTGATCTGGTGGACAGGCTGCGCGAGGCCTGCCCCGACCTTGCCCTGTCGGGCGATTTCATAACCGGCTT
>CAZXTT010000143.1:0-8673 GCA_964643775.1 uncultured Rhizobiaceae bacterium
GCGGGTGGCCGAGGGCATATCCGCCCGCCTCGCCCAGATGGGCTACGCCACCCAGAGCGCCGGGCTGGCCCCGCCGCCCGACACGCTGGTGGAGGCCGGGCCGAACGCGGAAGGCGAGATAGACCCCGACCTGCTGGCCGGTCTTCCGCCCCCCGCCAATCCGCTGGCCACCCCTCCGGCCACCGGCGCCCCCGGCGCTCCCGCCACCCCCGCCGCGCCATCACGCGCGAGCGCCGCGCGCCGCGACGCTCCCGCCGCCGCCACCTCTTCCGGGAGAGAGGCGGCAACGCTCCCCAGGAAGAAAAAATCCGCCAGGTCCGGCGGCGAGGGGAGCAGGACACGCATAGCCACGGTGGCGGTGACCGGCGTCTCCGGCGCGCCGGGCAAGGGCAACCGGCAACTGGCCGCCGCCATGCGCGGCGTATTGCGCCGCGCCGGCTGGCCGGTGCGCACCCGCCCACGCGATGATTCCATGCGCATCTCCGGCAAGGTGTCGCTGGGAGCGAAAGGACCATCCGGCCAGCGGGTCGCAATCGCATGGACGGTGAAAAGCCCCACCGGCAAGGTGCTGGGCGTCATCCGCCAGCAGAACACCGTGCCGCCCGGCTCGCTGGACAAGGGCTTCGGCCCCGCCGCCCAACCGGTGGCCGAGGCCGCCGCGGAGGGCATCTTCCAACTGGTGCGCAAGCTGCGCCGCCGCTGATGGCGCAAAAGCATCCGCCAAAATGGCCGGATCGAACGTGAAGCGCGGTCCCTGAGCGCTTCGCGGCCGGTTTTTGGTCTTTTTGGCGAGGTGATTTTGGGTCAGCAGCAAGCAACGGCCCGCAGGGAATACTTGAAAGGTATTTTCAAGGGCCGCTTGCGCCGCTGATGGCGCAAAAGCATCCGCCAAAATGGCCAGATCGAGCACGAAGCGCGTTCCCTTAACCGACCGCTAACCAATCGCGTGCCATTTTGAGCCAACCAGTTTGGCAGTCAGTGCTGGCGGGGTTTCCCCCATCCCGCCGTTATATAACAAGGACAAGAAGCTCCCATGGCCAGCGGAATTCTGATCGTTGAGGACGACCCCACCCAGCGCCGCATCCTGGAAGAGTTGATACGGCGTTTTGGCTTCGAGGCCATGACGGCGGAAAATGCCATTCGCGGGCTTGAGATTCTGGCCAGTCCGCAGGGCAAGCGCGTTCACCTGGTGGTGCTCGACCTGTTCATGCCGGAGATGGACGGGCTGGAGTTCCTGGAAAAGCTCTCCGTGCAGCGCCCCGAGCTGCCGGTCATCGTTCAGACGGCGCAGGGCTCCATCGAGATGGTGGTCAAGGCCATGCGCGCCGGGGCTTCCGATTTCGTCGTCAAGCCGGTCAACCCGGAGCGGCTGAAGGTTTCCATCCACAACCTGCTCAAGGTCAATGCCCTGACCAAGGAGGTTCGCCGCCTCAACAAGAAGGTCAGCGGCGTCATGACCTTCGATGACCTGATCGCCGAAAGCTCCGCCATGCAGCAGGTGGTGAAACTGGGCCGCCGCGCCGCCCGGTCCAACATCCCGGTACTCATCGAGGGCCCCTCCGGCGTCGGCAAGGAGGTGGTGGCGCGCGCCATACAGGGCGAATCGGAGCGCGCCGGAAAGCCCTTCGTCGCCGTCAACTGCGGGGCCATCCCGGAAAACCTCGTGGAAAGCACCCTCTTCGGCCACGAGAAAGGCTCCTTCACCGGCGCCACCTCGAAGCATATCGGCAAGTTCCAGGAAGCTTCCGGCGGCACCCTGTTCCTCGACGAGGTCGGCGAGCTGCCGCTCGACATGCAGGTGAAGCTGCTGCGCGCCTTGCAGGAGGGCGAGATAGACCCGGTCGGCTCGCGCCAGCCGGTCAAGGTGGACGTGCGCGTCATATCGGCCACCAACCGCGACATGATCGAGATGGTCAAGGAAGGCTCCTTCCGCGAGGATCTCTACTACCGCCTCAATGTCTTCCCCATCATGGTGCCGCCCCTGAGCCGCCGCAAGGCCGACATTCCGCCCCTGGTCGAATACTTCATCCACAAGTTCGCCGCCGAGGAAGGCCGCAAGGTGCGCGGCATCACCGCCCAGGCCATGGAGATGCTGCGCCTCTATGAATGGCCGGGCAATGTGCGCCAGCTCGAGAACACCGTCTTCCGCGCCATCGTGCTGGCCGAGGGCGACATGCTGACGGTCGATGACTTCCCGCAGATCGCCTCGCTGGTCGATGGCTTCGAGGCCGCCATTCCCGAAGCCCCCAGGCCACAGGCCCACCGGGAGACGCCAAGGGGCTCGGACGCCATCATCGGCGCCCATGAAGCGCCCCCCAGTCCGCAGACGGTGGCCGACGGCATGGCGCTGGGCATACCGGCGGTCAGCGAGGGCGGCCACATCCGCCGCCTCGAGGACGTCGAGGCCGACATGATCCGCCTCGCCCTGCGCCGCTATCGCGGACAGATGTCGGAGGTGGCGCGCAAGCTGGGCATCGGCCGCTCGACGCTTTATCGCAAGATCCGCGCCCTTGGCCTGGAGGACGCCCGCGAGGGGTAGCCGGACAAATTATGCCATCGCGGCGTGCAAAAAGGACACGCTCGTTCAAAACGGAGTGTTCCGGCGGCCTTGCTTGTTGCATGGCGCAGCCATGCCCATTATCTTTGCGGCTCACAAGGAGTCTCCCGCATGAAAAATCTGCCCGCCATATTGCTCAGCGCCGCCGTGGCGGCGGCCCTGTGGGCAACCGGTCACGACAGCGCGCAAGCGGCGCAGACGCGCGGCAACTGGTCAACGGCAAGGCGCAATCCCCCCCCGCGCCGCGCCACCACGCCACCACGGCGGCAATTCAACTTTTTCGGCATTTTCGATGCCCGCCCCGGACGGGCCAATCCCTATGCGGACAGAGACATGCCGCGCGGGGCGCCCCGCATCCTGGCCACTCCGCCGAGGGAAAAGCCGAAGATATACAATTACACGCCCCCGCCATTGGTGGCGCTTTCCGCCTCCCGCCCCGCTGGCTCTCCTGACGGCATAGGACTGCCACAGCAAATTTTCGACGTCCTGCGCAATGGCCAGGCGCGTTTCATGGTAACCCCGCAACAGCGCAAGGCGATCTTGCAATTTTACGCCAAGCGCGGCTACCGCCCTGTATGGACAACGCCATATGGCCCCTCTCCAAAGACCTTCGCAACGCTAGAAAAGCTTGCCAAGGCACATGAAGAGGGGCTTGAGAACAGGGATTACAGGATCCCCGTAATATGGGAGGCCAACGGCGACCTGCAAACACTCCAGAACAACCTTCCGGCGCTGGCCCGCCTCGACGTGGAGCTGACGGCCGCCGCCTTGCGCTATGCCGCGGATGCTTCCGGCGGGGTTGTGAACCCCAACAAGCTGAGCGCCTATCATGACCTGAAGCCGCCCAGGGTCCCCGCCGCCACCATCTTGCGCAAGCTGGCCGGCAGCGCCTCTCCCGCCGACTGGCTGGACAGCCTCCACCCATACCACCCGGCCTATCGCAAGATGCGCGCCGAGCTGAAGCGTCTGAGCGGCGGCCATCACGAGGAACCGCTGCCACCGGTAGCCTCCGGGCCTCTGATTCGTCCCGGTGGGTATGACACGCGCATCCCCCTCATCCGCAAGCATCTCATCCGCCTCGGTTTCCTGAGCCGTGACGCCAGGCAAATGGTGCGCGCCGAGCCGGTATCCGATACCGTTGGGCAGCCGCTGCAAAATCAGCCGCCGGCCCCGCAACCGGCCACCCGCCCCCCGGCCGCTGAAGACACAGCACCGCAAGCATCGGCCGACGACGAAAACATATACGGAGAAGAACTGGAAAGGGCGGTGCGCAAGTTTCAGCGCAAGTCAGGCCTCAAGCCCGACGGCATAATCGGCCGCGGCACCCTGCGCGCCCTCAACCGCCGGCGCGGCATAAGCAAGGCGGCGCGCATCAGGAAGATCAGGCTGAACATGGAGCGCATGCGCTGGATGCCGCGCGACTTCGGGGCCGAACACTTCCTGGCCATTCAGCCAGCCTACACGCTCTATTACGTCAAGAATGGCAACATAGCCTGGAAGACACGCATCATCATCGGCAAGCCCACCCACCAGACATCCTTCTTCTCCGATCAGATGGAGACGATAGTCTTCAACCCCTATTGGGGCGTGCCGCAATCCATCATCACCAAGGAAATGCTCCCCAAGCTGCTGCGCAACCCCGGCTGGCTCGATCAGGAAGGATATGAAATCACCGACAAGCGGGGCCGCAGGATAAGCTCATACAATATTGACTGGGGCCTCTACGCCGGCAGCCGCCGCGTGCCTTTCGACGTGCGCCAGCCTCCCGGCAATGGCAATGCCCTCGGCAGGGTCAAGTTCCTGTTCCCCAACAAGCATTCCATCTACATGCACGACACCCCCTCGCGCTCGCTGTTCAAGCGCCGCAAGCGCGCCTTCTCGCATGGTTGCGTGCGGGTGCAGGATCCCCTGAGGATGGCCGAGCTGGTCAGCGGCTTCGATCCCCGGACCATTGAAACGAAAATCCAGATCGGCAAGAACGAACGCCTGCCGCTGTCGCGCAAGATCCCCGTGCATCTGGCCTATTTCACCGTCTGGCCGGACGAGAGCGGCAAGCTGCGCTTCTACAATGATGTATATGGCCGCGACAGGCTGCTGGATACCGCGCTGCGCAAAACGGCCCGCGCCCGCGCGCAGGAAAATGGCTGACCGCTCAATCCCCAGGGTCTGGTCTAGATAAATGCGCCAGCAGCGAATGGCCTGCTGAACCAGCGGCAAAGATTCCCTACAGACTGGTTATCGGGCCCTGATTGATTCAGGTGATCAGCCGTGGCCTTTGCAGGCGCTTTTCACTTTCCGCATCCCATGCCGCGGCCATCTGGCGGGCCTGGGTCAGGTCGGTGGGAAAATCGATCTCGCTCCACTGGTATTGCGACAGGTCGATGGTGTTTACGGAGATTTTCCTGGCCAGCCTGCCAATGGCGGCCGGGAACCATTGTTTCAGCCCGGCCGGATCCTTCATCATCTCCACAAGGGTGTCCCTGTAAACCCGCACCCCCTCGCCGCGAAATACGTAGAACCCGGTGGCTTCCGCATCCACCGCCTCGACCGGCAGCGTCTTGCCGATCTCGGTCAGCCGCGGCCCATCCATCATCACCTTCATGTCGTCGGCGTCATATGTCTCCTTGCGGTTTATGGCCACGCTCACCGGCGCGCCATTGGCCGCCAGCAAGGCCCCGGCCAGGTCGGAGCGGAACATGTTGTCGCCGTTTACCTGTATGAAGTCGCCATCCATCTCGTGGCGCGCCATCCAGCAACTGGCGAGATTGTCACTCACCGCGTAAAAGGGATTGTAAACGGTGCGCACCTCGACGTCATTGCGCTCGGCAATGCGCGCCAGGGCCTCCTCCATGGCATCGACGCCATATCCGGTGACAACCACGAACTCGCGCACCCCGGCGGCGGCGAAAGCGTCTATCTGCCGCCCGATCAGCGTCTGCCCGCCTATTTCGAGCAGCGCCTTGGGCGTTTCCGCCGTCATCGGCAACAGGCGCTTGCCCTGCCCGGCTCCCAGAATAATGACTTTCACCGCCAGTGATCCTTGCTGTATATGACAATCAAGCAGCGCTCTGGCTCATTGGCACTTTTCCCCCCGGCCGTCAATCATTCCATGGTTTCCATAGCCCACCTCACCGACCCTCACCTGCCGCTGGCCGCCGCCACGGGGCGCGAGCTGATGAGCAAGCGCATGCTCGGCTGGCTGTCCTGGCGGCTGCGGCGATGGCGCAATCACCGGCTTGAATGCCTGGATGCGGTCACATCGTCGATCAGGGCCGCATCCCCGGATGCCATCGCCATCACCGGCGACCTGGTGAACATATCCACCCGCGCCGAGTTCACGGCCGCCCGCCGCTGGCTGCAATCACTGGGCTCGCCCCGCGAGGTGATGCTGGTGCCCGGCAACCACGACCATTACACCGCCGACGCCACGAGCGCCGGACTGCCCGGCCTCGCGCCATGGATGTCCGCCAGCGGCAACGGGGGAGACGTCGATTTTCCCTCCGTCCGCTACCTTGGCAACGTGGCCCTGATCGGCCTTGATTCCACCTATCCGGCACCCTGGACGGAAGCCTCCGGCCTGCTGGGAGAGGAACAATTGTCCCGCCTCGCCGCCATGCTCGATGATTGCGCCGCCAAGGGCCTGTGCCGCGTCATCCTCATCCATCACCCGCCGCTGGCCGAACTGGCCACCAGCCCCCGCAAGGCGCTCAAGGACGCCGAGGCGCTTCGCCAGGTGGTTGAAAGGCATGGCGCCGAAGTGGTGCTCTTCGGCCACAATCACCTGTGGATGCACGAGCAATTGCCCACCCGCACCGGCATTGCCCACCTTCTCGCCGCGCCTTCCGCCTCAATGGCAAACGGACGCAGCAAACCGGCCGCCGGCTGGCAACTGCTGAGCATCAGCCGTAAACCCGGACAATGGCATATATCCGTCGCCCGCCATTCCATTGAAAAGGGAATTTCGGGCACCACCATTATCGAGCGGCTTGAGTTGAGCAACGTGCCGTAACCCTTGCCGCAACCGTTCATATGCCCTATTGCCAACGGTAGAGCCGGAAAACTTCCGCCCTTGAACCGGGAAACACATTTGAGCAGGGCGTGCTTGCGCCTGGTGCGGGGATTATGCCCATTTTCAGGATCATCGACCGTTACGTCCTCATGGAGGTGCTCAAGCCCCTGGGCACGGCCCTCGGCATTGGCCTGATGGTGCTGCTCTCCGAGCGCATGGTGCGCATTCTCGACATTACCCTGGGCAAGAAGAATTCCTTTTCCGTGGTCTTCGAGATGCTCGGCTACCTCGTGCCCCATTACCTTGGCATAGCCATGCCCGCGGCGCTCTTTCTCGGCCTCTTGTTCGGCTTCAACAAGCTGTCCAAGAATTCCGAGATCGACGCCATGCTGGCCAGCGGCATCTCGCTGCACCGCATAGCGCGGCCGGTCATTGCCTTTTCCTTTCTCCTGACCATGATCACGACCATCATTTTCGGCTGGCTGCAACCCCACACCCGCTATGCCTACCGCGCCCTGGTGCATACGGTGAAGAACGTCGAGGTATTCTACCTGGCCGAGGAAGGGGTTTTCATGCAGGCCGGCACGCGCACCTTCATCCTCGACAAGATGGAACGCGGCACCAACCGCTTTCAGCGCATCTTCCTTTTCGACTACCAGGGCAAGGGCGGCGCCGAAACCATAACCGCCAAACGCGGCTACCTGGCCCCGCAAAACACCGACCCGCGCCCCTTGCTGGTCATGCAGGACGGCAACCGCATGGCCCTTAAGAAATGGCCCGACTTCGAAAATGACAAAACACCCCCCAAGCACACATTTGGAGTATTCAGCAGGGCCACCCTGCCCATAGGCAAGGGAACCGCCGCCCGCTTCCGCCCGCGCGGACAGAATGAACGCGAGCTGACCTTCCCGGAACTGCTATACCACTACAACTCTCCGCCAGAGGGGGTTTCCCTGCGGCGGCTTCGCGTCGAGCTGCACAAGCGCGTCGTCTCGGTGCTTACCGTCATTATCCTGCCCTTTCTGGCCCTGCCGTTCGCCCTCGGCCACCGCCGCCAGCAGCGCGCCTACCGCTTCGCCGTCGGGCTGATAATCCTCATCGCCTATTACGAGATAATCCAGCAGGCCGCCGCCGTCGCCAAGAGCGGCGCGCTGCCAATGTGGGTGGCCCTGTGGCTGCCTTTCGGACTGCTCGCCGCCTTTGCCGCCTGGCGCTACTGGCGCACCTGCTTCACCTTGAGCAGCGATGGTTTCGAGCGCGTCTATGACGCCATGTCCCGCCTCGCCGCCGCCGTGCGCAAGCTGCTTGCCCGGCGCGGCCCATCCGGCACGGAGGCGGCGTCATGAGCATCATAGCCCGCATGCTGACAAAGATGATATTCACCCGCTTCCTGCTCATTCTCGTCGGGTTGTCGCTGTTCGTCATCATGCTCGACACCCTGCGCAACATGGACAGCATACTGGCCGATGACAGCACCCCCTATACGGAACTGTTCCGCTACGCCCTGTTGCGCTTTCCGCAGGTAACATCCACCTTCTGGACGCTCAGCCTGCTGCTGGCGGTTCTGCTCGCCCTGACGGAGCTGGGATGGCGCAATGAAACGGTCATATTCTGGGCCGCCGGGCTTTCTCCCCTGGGCCTTGCCGTCATGCTGCTGCCGCTTGGCATCATTCTTGGCATCGCGCAATTCATCATCACCGACCACGCCGTGCCACTGGCCGCCAAGCAACTGCGCGAATGGGGGGTTGGTGACTACAGCCGCAAGAAAACGCGCATCGGCGAAAACGATCCCATCTGGATGCGCGCCGGCAATGACATAGTGCGCGCCGGGAAAACCAACTCCGGCCTCAGCCGCATAGACGGACTGACCATTTTCCGCCGCGACAAGGATGGCCTGCTCATCGAGCAGATCATCGCCCGCACGGCGGAAAAGACCAACGGCCGCTGGTTGCTGCATGACGTGCTCATTTACCCCCGCGAAAGCGTGCCGGCGAAAAGGCTCGACAGCATGATATATTCCGGCACCCTGCGTTTCGCCGCCGTCGGCATGCGCTCCGGCGATCCGGAGGAAATGTCGTTGAGCGATCTCGGCTATTTCATAGACAAT
>CAZXTT010000144.1:0-3755 GCA_964643775.1 uncultured Rhizobiaceae bacterium
CACCCACGGGGCCTCGGTGGGCAGGATGCGCAGCCACTTCTTGGAGGACTTGTAGGAGCAATGCTCGTTCCACATGGCCGAGAAGATGCCAAGCTCGGTGATGGTGGGCTCGCGCCCGATGAGCTCGAGGATCTTGTCATACTCCTCCTCGGTCAGCCCATGCTCGGCGATCAGTTCGGGGGTTATGGGGATGTTGTCCAGCCTGTTCATCGGGGTGTCTCTTCTGCGCCGGTCGTGGTGTTGTCTCTCTCGTCAATGCCGGTGAGATGGGGGCAATCCATCGGCGCGGAGGCGGAGTCTGCCACCAACGCCGCATGGATGCCCGGGTCAAGCCCGGGCATGACGGGGGCGGCGGGGGAGAGGGAGGAGGCGGATGAGGGGCGGGAATGGAAGTGGGTGCTCATGCCACCACCTCCCGCACGATGGACTCGAAAAGCGGCAGGCACTCGGCGCCGCCGTGGAGGGGTTCGACGCGGTCTTCGGGGTGGGGCATCATGCCGATGACGTTGCCGCGGGCGTTCATTATGCCCGCTATGTCGTTGAGCGAGCCGTTGGGATTGGTGCCGTTGGCGTAGCGGAAGACGACGCGGCCTTCGCCCTCCAGCATCTTCAGCGTTTCGGCATCGGCGAAGTAGTTGCCGTCGTGATGGGCCACGGGGCAGGGCAGGACATCGCCCCTGTTCAGCCGGTTGGTGAAGAAGGTGCGGTCGTTTTCCACCTTCAGGTCGATGGTCTTGCAGACGAACTTCAGCCCGGCGTTGCGCATCAGGGCGCCGGGGAGCAGGCCGGTTTCGGTGAGGATCTGGAAGCCGTTGCACACGCCGAGCACCTTCACGCCCCTGGCGGCGGCCTGCTCGACGGCGCGCATGACGGGCGAGCGGGCCGATATGGCCCCGGCGCGCAGGTAATCGCCGAAGGAGAAGCCGCCGGGGATGACGACGAGGTCGAGCCCGGCGGGCAGCTCCGTTTCGCTGTGCCAGACGATGCGCGGCGCGCCGCCGGAAACCATCCCGAGGGCGCGGATCATGTCATGCTCGCGGTTGATGCCGGGAAAGAGGATTACGGCGGATTTCATCGTTCAGGCACCTCTTCAGCAACTTCATCAACGCCATGTCCGAGCGGCCTCGCGACCCACGAAAACGCGCCAACCTCGCCATGGTCAACACCGTCATTCCCGGGCTTGTCCCGGGAATCCATGGATGCGGAGTTCGTGGTCGCCTCCGCATGGATTGCCGGGACAAGCCCGGCAATGACGGGGCAGGGGAGGCCGATATGCGGGGAAACGATAACCACCTGCATTCAGCCCTCGATGTCTATTTCGTAGTCCTCGATGACGGTATTGGCGAGCAGCTTTTCGCACATGTCGCGCACCTGCTCGCGGGCCTTCGCGGCGTCGGTTTCGTCGAGGTCGAGGGTTATCAGCTTGCCCTGGCGCACTTCGCCGACGCCGGAGAAGCCGAGGCTGTCCAGCGCGTGTTCGATGGCCTTTCCCTGGGGGTCGAGCACGCCGGGTTTGAGCATGATTTTCACGATGGCCTTCATGGACGCCTTCCCTTGCCTGTGCTTGCTTGCCTGTGGCTTCCCTTGCCCGAGGCTTCTCTTGCCTGTGGAAGAATGCGCCGCGTCCGCCAGGGGCGCGGACCGCATGTGCGCGCAATAGCAGATTCACCCAAGCTTTGCACGCACTGAAGCGCCCCGGCATGTTTTTTGTGCAAAACCCGGTGCGCCATGCGCCTTGCCGGTGTGTTTCCGGCCATGTTAGGGTCCAAGCTCCGGAAAGCCGGGAAGCAGTCAATGAGGATCGATAACATGCGCAAGTTTCAGGTGCTGGTGGAGCGCGATGCCGCAACCGGCCTTTATGTGGGCCAGGTGCCGGGCTGGCCCGGCGCGCACAGCCAGGGCGCTACCCTGCAAGAGCTGGAGGAGAACCTGCGCGAGGTCATCGCCATGCTGCTGGAAGACGGCGAAGCGCGGCCCGAGGCCGAATTCATCGGCCTGCGCACCATAGAAGTCGCCTGAGCTTCCATGCCGCAGGTTCCGGTCTTGAAGCCCCGCGAGGTGGAGGCCCTTTTGAAGCGGCATGGATTTGAACTGTTGCGGCAAAGGGGCTCTCACCGGCAATATCGCCACCCCGATGGCCGCTGCACCACGGTGCCGTTTCATGCGGGCCGCGACATCGCGCCCGCGCTGCTGCGCAAGATCATCCGCGACACGGGGCTGAGCGTGGAGGAATTCCTGCGGCCATGAAAAGCAGGCCGCGCGCCTGCTTACCCCTTCACGAGTTTCGGGCCCGGGCGGGGGCCGGAGCCGTTTTCGTTCAGTATGCCGAGCCGCCGCGCCACTTCCGTGTAGGCGTCGACCAGCCCGCCCATGTCGCGGCGGAAGCGGTCCTTGTCGAGCTTTTCGTTGGTCTTCATGTCCCACAGGCGGCAGGAATCGGGGCTTATCTCGTCGGCCAGCACGGTGCGCACCATGCCGTCCGGCAGGTATTCGCGGCCGAATTCTATCTTGAAATCGACCAGCCGGATGCCGATGCCGGCGAAGAGGCCGGAGAGATAGTCGTTTATGCGCACGGTATACTGGACGATGTCGTCCAGCTCGCGCGGGGCGGCCCAGTTGAAGGCGGTTATGTGCTCTTCCGCCACCAGCGGATCGCCCAGCTTGTCGTCCTTGTAGCAATACTCGATGATCGAGCGGGGCAGGGGCTCGCCCTCCTTCAGCCCGAGGCGCTTGCAGATGGAGCCGGCGGCGACGTTGCGCACGATGACCTCCAGCGGGATGATCTCCACCTTGCGCACCAGTTGCTCGCGCATGTTGAGGCGCTTGATGAAGGCGGTGGGTATGCCCATCTCACCCAGGCGGGTGAAGATATATTCCGATATGCGGTTGTTGAGCACGCCCTTGCCTTCGATGACCTCGAACTTCTCGCCGTTGAAGGCGGTGGCGTCGTCCTTGAAGTGAACCACCAGGGTGTCCGGCTCCGGGCCTTCGTAAAGAACCTTGGCCTTGCCCTCGTAGAGGCGTCTGCCCTTGTTGCTCATGGGGGAATTCCTGATCCGTGGGCTTTGCATGCATTCAAGGGCTATATAGGGGCAAATGGCGGCGAAAGCGAGGGTGCAGGGAGAGGGGAGGGGCGATTTTCAACGACTATTTGCAGTTATTTGGCAGTTATTTTGCCGCATTTTCCGCCGCTCATGATGCCGCACTTGGCCGCATCAGCCCTTTTGGCGATTGAACGGATGGGTAGACATGCTTATTTCAGTGAGGGGACACATGAACGATTCACCGGAATTGCCGATCCGGCTGAGGGCAACAGGAAGGCTCGCGCCATGACCGACGGATTCAACGATCGCGAACGCGCCTACGAGGAGAAATTCGCCCATGATTCAGAGCTGCGCTTCAAGGCCGAGGCGCGGCGCAACCGCCTGCTCGGCGAATGGGTGGCGGAGTTGCTGGGGCTGAAGGGCGAGGAAGCGGAGGCCTATGCGCGCGAGGTGGTGATGGCGGACCTCAAGGAGCCGGGCAGTGGCGACGTGTTCGAAAAGGTGCGCACCGACCTGGACGCCAAGGGAGTGGATGTCTCCGACCACCGCATCCACCGCCGCATGGAAGAACTGCTGGCCGAGGCCATGGAGCAGATAAAGGCCGAGGGCTGACGCGGCCGGGCGGTTTTGCTGCTTCTTCCATTCCGGCCTGAGAAATTGATTCATGTGGCTGGAAAAATGATTCCGGAAATTTGCGCAACCCGTTGATTT
>CAZXTT010000145.1:0-13881 GCA_964643775.1 uncultured Rhizobiaceae bacterium
GCAACAAGCGCAAGGCCGTCCGCAAGAGGACACGTTTGCGCTCCGGCAAGACCGCCACCCTTCAAAACCGCTTCATTTCCGACTGCCTGATCTTCGACCGTTCCCCCCTGGGCGTGAGGGTCAGGCTGGCGGAACGCACCCACCTGCCGGAGCACGTGAAATTTTTCGACGACGAACTCGAAACCCTGCACGTGGCCCGTGTCGTGTGGCAGCGCAACAACGAGGTTGGCCTTGTTTTCACCAAGGGCACGGACGGCGGCCAGAAATCCGGCCCGGCCCATGCCGCGTTCACGGGGAAGTATTATGCGCTGCGCAGGGTCTGAACATGATGCGGGGCGGCATGGCGGGCATTCCTTCGGGGAGCTGGTGCAGCAAATATCCAGGCGTTCCGGCGGCGGAGTGGACCATCGGATGAGGCTGCTCTCCTGCCTGCTGGAGCAAGGGGTGGAGGACGCACTCAAGCGCAGCGGCCCAATGACAGGGGATCAACGTATCCTGTTTTTCTCGAGCGAAAATACGTAGTGAATGATCTCCGCCACCGCCGGATAAAACTCCTCCGGGATCATCTGATCCACCTCTGCCTGGGCGTAAAGGGCGCGGGCGAGAGTCTTGTTTTCCATGATCGGGACATCATTTTCCTGGGCAATCTCGCGTATCTTGAGGGCCATGATGTTCTGTCCCTTGGCCACCACCACGGGCGCCGGATCGCGCGAACGGTCGTAGCGCAAGGCCACCGAGTAATGGGTCGGGTTGGCTATCACCACCGTCGCCTTGGGCACCGCGGCCATCATGGAGCGGCGCAACCGGTCCCGCGCCAGGGACAGGCGCCTCGCCTTCACTATCGGGTCGCCGTCAAGCTCCTTGCGTTCGTCCTTTACTTCCTGGCGGGTCATGCGCAGGTTATTCCACCAGTAGCGCCGCGACCAGGCAAAGTCGGCGAGGGCCAGCACCACGGCGGCCAGGGCCACGGCGGAAAGAAGCTTCATGGAAATGGCCTGCAAGACCCCCGGCAACGCTCGCGGGCTTTGCAACAGGGTCGCCATGACATAGCCGGCCTCCGACTTCAGCAGCACGGCGACTATGACGGACACGGCGGCAAACTTGAAAATGGCCTTTGCGAACTCCACCCACCCCTGGGAGCCCAATATCCGCTTTATCCCCTTGCGCGGAGAAATGCGGGAAAAGTCGGGCCGAATGCGGCGAAACACCACCCGCGGCAGGTTCTGGGAAAAGGAGGCGATCAACGCGGCGGCGATGAACGTGATGAATATCGGAATCAGGAAGCCGAGCGCCATGAACGTGATGTGGCGCATGAGGTTCAAGGCTACCCCGCCCTCATCCAGCCGCCATTGTCCCGGATTTTCCATCAGCATCATCAGGCCGCCGGAAACGGACAGCCCGCCGGGGCCAATCTGAAAGGTGGCGATCAGCAGCATGGCAAGAAAGGAGGCGAGGATCGCCGGCTCCCGGGAATGGGGCACATTGCCCTTGCGAAGCGCGTCGGAAACCTTTTTTTCGCTGGGCTCTTCTGTCTTGCTGTCCCTGTCGGCTTCTTCCGCCATGACATGCAATGCGGCAAGGCGGCGCTCAGGCCTCCTCGCCGTCCTCTATGATGATTTCGCCGGCGGCGGCCAGCTCCAGAGCCATCGCGGCGATCTGGCGGCGCGCTTCGGCGGATTCTTCTTCCGGCGGCGCGTTTCCAGAAGACAACTCCGCCTCGACCATCTTGCGCATGCGTCCGCCCAGCGCCTCCAGCACCACGCCGGCCAGATCGCCGGGTATGCCGTGCAGGGCCTTGATGGTCAGTTCCGCGGGCACCTTGTCGAACAGCAGCAGGCGATCCTTCTCCGACAGTTTCACTATATCCTCGAAAGAGAACAGCAGCCGCTTGATCTCGCGCGCCTCCTCCGGGCGGGCCTGGTTGAGGGCCTCCAGGAACTTTTCCGCCAGCTCCTTGTCCATGCGGTTGACTATGCTGGCTATGCGGCTCCTGGCCTGGGCATTGCGGGCCGACGATGTGTCCTCGATGAATGACACCCGGATATGCTGTTCGATGACCATGGTCACGCCCGGCGATACGGGGCGCATGTCCAGCATGCGCAGCAGGATCTCGTTGCGCCGCCCCTCCTCGACCGCCTTGATGACGCCGGCCCCAAGGTCCGGGTCCAGGCGCGACAGCAGAAAGGCCGCCATCTGCGGATGCTCCTGCTCCACCAGCGGCAGCAGGATCTCGGGAGAGGCAAAGCTGTCGTCTTCCCATACGGGCTGCAGATCCTCGTCGCCACTGGTGAGCCTTTCCAGTTCGTCCGGATCGAAAACCTCCTTAAGGATGCCTTCCGGACTGCGATAATCGCCCACCATGCGCAGGCGGCGCACGAAACGGCTGGTGAATTCCTCTATGAGAGCGGCAAACTCCTCCGCCGCCATTGGCTCCAGATCCATGTCCAGGGAGCGGATGCGCGCTATGTCATCCTGGTCGAGGTATTTCACCAGCTTCTCGAGGCTGGGCCCGTCGAGCACGTTGAGGACGGTCATGGCCTTCCATGCGCCGGGAAGGCCATGGGCGCGCGGAGATGCCTGTCCGGTTTCGCGGGTCATCACTACTTCCCCGTAAGCCCCATCAGCACGCCCTGCTGCCCGGCCCCACTATCTCCGTAAGCGAGATGCCGAAGCGCTCAGTGTCTTCCTCCAGCAGCACCACTTCGCCGCGGGCCACCAGACGGCCGTTGACCACCACGTCCACCGGCTCGCCCACCTTGTGATCGAGGGGCACCACGGAACCCGGCCCCAGTTTCATCAGGCTGGCGATGGGCATGCGCGCCTGGCCGAGCACCACCTGGACGGTCACCGGGATGCGCATTACCAGGTCGACCCCCGGCCCATCGCCTTCTGCTTCCACTTTCTGGCCGACCTTCTCCACGGCTTCCCGCGACAGCGAATCGCCCAGCGTGGAAGGCGTTGCTTCGGCGCCGTCCGCGCCGCCATCCCTCTCGGCCGCCGGCCGTGGAGAAGCGCCCGCTTCCGCGGGGGCGGGCTGTTCGTTCGCGGCGTTCGCGGCCGCTTCCTGCTTGTCGCTGGCGATGCCGGTGGTGTCATTCATTGCCGTCAGCCCCTTTCATGCCCATCATGGTCTCCAGGAATTCCTCCTCGCCGCTGACCGGCTGGCGCAGCTTCAGGGTAAAAGCCCCGCCTGCCTGACCGAGGTCGCAATGGAAAAGGGTTTCACCATCGCATTCAAGGCGCACCGGCGCCTCGGAGCGCACGTCCAGCTCGAGTATCTGCCCCTCCCGGAAGCGCGCGACATCGCCAAGGGTGATTTCGCCGCCATCGAGAATCGCCTGGCACACCACCTGTGAAGCCTTCAGCTGATTGTCGAGCATCCTGGCCCACGGGTTCTCCTCCCCGTCGCCTTCTTCTTCGGGAGAAGCCGCATCGGTGGCGCATATGCGCATGCTGCTGAACACACCGGGAGGCAGCATGACGATCACCTCCCCGCTCTCCCCCAATGCCTGCACGCCAAGACGGGCCACCAGGAGCGGGCGCTCTTCGAGATCCAGCTCCCTTGCCGTATCGGCGGGGCGAATCTCATCCATCCGCATTTCCAAGTCTATGGAAGGCGCGAAAACCTCCTTCATGGTGGAGATGATGATTTCGGAGGCATGCCCGGCCATGAGCTGATCGAACTGCGTCCATTCACGGGGCGGCGCGGCGCTTCGGCCCTGCGCGCCACCTCCGAGAAAGGATTCGATGAGCAGGTTGACCGCCCCGCTGTTCAGCCCGATGCAGCTGAGAGTGTTCTGATGCCTGACCGAGCACAGGGCGACCAGCCATTGGGAGCCACTGACGCCGGTTTCGCCCACCTGGCATACCTCCAGCCCCTCCAGCGTCACCTCGAAGAGCACGTCGGCGGTTTCGAAAAAACGATCACGCAATGCCTGGCAAGCGCGCCCGAACAGCGACCTGAGCAGGCGCAGGCGCTCTGGCGGCAGATGCCCCGCCGCGGAAATCAGCAGGTTGCCGCCCGCCGTGGTTGCGGACGCATTCTCCATTCTGTCGGTTGCCGGCATACTCATCCGTCAGGCTGCCTTCTTCTCTTCACCGGTGGAGCCGGGGGACAGGGTTTCCTCTTCCACCGTGTCGATGGTCGGGCGGTCATGGGAGGCAATCGTCTTGCGCCCGAATTCCAGCGCCACCTGGGGCATGGCGCCGTTCATGAAGGCCAGCAGGGTCTGCTTGACTATGGTGAAATGGCGCAGGTTGTGATCGCGCACCATCTTGATCTTGGTGGCCACGGGGCCGACCACGGCGTAGGACAGGAAGATGCCGAGGAAAGTTCCCACCAGGGCGGCGCCGATGAGATGTCCCAGGATCTCGGGAGACTGGTCGAGCGCCCCCATGGCCTTGATGACGCCAAGAACGGCGGCGACGATGCCCAGCGCCGGGAGAGCTTCCGAAATGGAAACCATTGCATGAACCGGCTCCATGGCGTCATGGGATATGGTCTCGATTTCCTCGTCCATCAGCGCCTCGACCTCGTGGGTCTTGGCATTGCCGATCAGGATGAGGCGCACGTAATCGCAGATGAACGTGGTCAGTTCCTTGTTGTTGAGGACATCGGGATATTGCTGGAAGATCTCCGATTCCTCCGGATTGTCCACGTGCCCTTCGACCTCCCCGCGGGACTTGCCGCGCACTTCCCGCATCAGGGCGAACAGAACGCCCAGCACATCCAGGTAATCGCGGGTCTTGGGGGTCTTGCCCTTGAAGGCTTCGAGCAATGCCCTGGCCGTGTCCTTGACCGTCTTCATGGGATTGGCAACAAGGAACGTGCCGAAGGCCGAGCCACCTATGATGACGAATTCCCACGGCTGCACCAGGACCGAAACATGGCCGCCCATGGCCACGAAACCACCGATCATGCAGCCCATGGTTACCAGCAGGCCAAGAAGAATCGTCACTTAGCAACCTCCCCTGTCCGGCAAAATGCCAAGGATTGTCCCTTCTCACAGGCCTATCCGGCGAGGCTTGCGCGAAACTGGCCGCGCGCCACGCAAGCCCCGGACAAGGAGGACATGGAAGACTGCCGGCAGCAACATGATAATTGACCCACGTTACCGCCGGAGCCGGATCATGCTCACGACGCTTGCCGACTACCAGCTCATAGCCAACAACATGGAAGCCTCGCTGCGGCGCATTTCGGAGCGGCCGGACATTGCGCGGGAGGCGGAGTATTACCTCTCCCACATTGGCGAGATCGACACCATAGACCAGTTCATGGCCGATGAGCGCATATACCGCTTTGCCATGGAGGCCAGTGGACTGGGCGACATGATCTATGCCAAGGCCTTCATGCGCAAGGTCCTGGAAGAGGGCATAGACAGCCCCGACAGCTTCGCCAACCAGTTGGCCGACACCCGCTTCCGTGATTTCGCGCGGCGCTTCAATTTCAAGAGTTTCGGCTCCACCGCCACCACCTTCGAAAGAGCCCGCCAGGAAGTGGTGGACGATTACATGCGCCTGAAGCTGGAAGAGGACGCGGGCGAGAGCAACGAGGGAGTGCGGCTGGCCCTCTATTTCCGGCGCAAGGCGCCCAATATCCGCACCGGCTATGACATTCTCGCCGATCCGGCGCTGATGAAGGTGGCCGAGACGGTGCTCGGCTATTCGCTGGCGCGTGGCGACATTGATAAAAATGCGCGCACGGTGGAGGAGAAACTGAAGATTTCCGAGTTCCAGGACAGCGCCAAACTGGATCGCTTCATGGCCCGCTTCACGACCATGTGGGAGATGAACGCGGGAGCGTCATCGCCGGGTTCCGCGGCGCCGAACGCCCTGATCTCCCAGCCCATGGAAACGGGGATCAGCGCCGACATACTGCATACGCTGCAAACCCTGAAAATATCGGGAGGATGATCCGATGAAGGTGATGCTTCACGTGGCCGTGGCCGGCCAGATGGCCATGCAGAACCGCCTGTCCTCCATAGCAAACAACGTGGCCAATATCACCACGCCGGGGTTCAGGGCCGATGGCAGCCGATTCGCGGCCATGGTCTCCCGCCAGCAGCCCGCCCCGGTGAGCTTCGTTTCGGCCGGAAAAACATGGATAGACGCCCGCGCGGGAGCCATCAAGCAGACCGGCAATCCGCTGGACGTGGCGGTGCGCGGAGATGTGTGGATGGCCGTTCAGGGGCCAAACGGGCCCGTATATACCCGTGACGGGCGCATGCGCATGTTGCCGGGGGGAGAGCTGGTGTCGGTGGAGGGATATCCGGTGCTGGACGTAAGCGGCTCTCCCATAACGCTGAAACCCAAGGCCGGGCCGCCGGCCATTGCCCGTGATGGCATGATAACCCAGAATGGAAACCAGATAGGCGCAATCGGCCTGTTCCGGATCCCGCAAGGGGCGGGGCTGTCGCGTTTCGGCAATTCCGGCGTCATCCCGGATCGCGAGCCGGAGCCGGTCGTGAATTTCCGCGAGGCCGGCCTGATGCAGGGTTTCATCGAGGAGGCCAATGTCAACGGCCCCATGGAAATGATCCGCCTCATCGAGGCCACCAGCGCCTTCCGCAGGCTGTCGTCGGCCATGGAGGACAGCGAGCGCACGGCGCTTGAGGCCATCCGGACGCTTGGGGGCACGGGCTCCTGATGGGCGTGCCGGGCGCCATTCTGGATGACGGCCCACTGGGGCAAATAAGGCGGGCCGCCTTGCAACTGAACCAGGACGCGCCGTTGCTGCGCTGCGGCGGACACATCACGGAAATATCGCCGGCGGTGTGCCGCGTGCGGGGGCTGTCACGCTTTGCCACCCTGGGGGACTGCGTGGAAATCGAGGCAAGCGACGGCATGCACATAGGCCAGGTGGTGCACATCGGGCCTGATGGCATCATGATAAAGCCCTTCGATGCCGAACCGGACATAAGGATCGGCATGCCCGTCTGGCACCGTGGGCCATTTCGCATCCGTCCTCACGAAAGCTGGAAGGGGCGGGTCATAAATGCCCTTGGCGAACCAGCCGACGGGGGAGAAGCACTGCTGGCGGGCCCCGTGGCGATGGGAGTGGAGCGCATGCCGCCCCAGGCGCTGCGCAGGAAGGCCATAGGAGGGGCGGTGCCCACCGGGGTGCGGGCGGTGGATATTTTCACGCCTGTCTGCGCGGGCCAGAGAATGGGCATTTTCGCCGGATCTGGTGTTGGAAAATCGACCTTCCTCGCCATGCTGGCCGGGGCGCCGGGTTTCGATACCGTTGTTTTCGCCCTCATCGGAGAGCGCGGCCGCGAGGTGCGGGAATTCATCGAGGAAGCCATAGGGGAACGCCAGAGAAGCCGCTCCGTCGGCATAGTGGCCACCGGCG
The DNA here is from genome assembly GCA_964643775.1 of uncultured Rhizobiaceae bacterium. Lineage (GTDB taxonomy): Bacteria > Pseudomonadota > Alphaproteobacteria > Rhizobiales > Aestuariivirgaceae > Thermopetrobacter. The sequence goes on from CAZXTT010000145.1 coordinate 7,352, forward strand.
ACGAAAGCCCGATGATGCGCCGCCTGGCCCTCAAGACGGCCATAACGGTGGCCGAGTTCTTCCGCGACAGGGGGGAGAATGTCCTGCTCATAGCGGATTCCATCACCCGCTACGCGCATGCCTGCCGCGACATACTGCTGGCCGCCGGAGAGGCCCCGGTGGCGCGAGGATACCCCCCGGGCATATTCTCCGACCTGCCGCGCCTGCTTGAGCGCACCGGCCCGGGCGAGGACGGGGCCGGCGCCATAACGGCCTTTCTTTCGGTGCTGGTGGATGGTGACGACCACAACGACCCGGTGGCCGACAACATCCGCGGCATTCTCGATGGCCATATCGTGCTCGACCGGGAAATCGCCGAGCAGGGAAGGTATCCGGCGATGAACGTTCTGGCCTCGGTGTCGCGGCTGGCCAGAAATGCCTGGACCAGTGAGCAGGAGAACCTGGTTCTCATGCTGCGCGCCCTGATCGCGCGTTACGAGGATACGCGCGACCTGCGCCTGCTGGGCGGATACCGCCCCGGCATGGACGAGGAACTGGACCGGGCCGTGGAATGGGTGCCGCGCATCTATGATGTGTTGAAGCAAAGCCCCGGCGAGGAAGCCGCCCGCGATGCATTTTCCGTGCTCGCGGAGGCGCTGCGCGCAGCGGAAAACAACGGGGCGGAAAGGCCGGAAACTGCTGCCCCGCGGAAGGAGATTTCCCCCGCGGAGGGGAATAGTGCCAACCTGCGAAAATCCTGACCCATTTTCCTGCTGAGCGGCGGCTCAGCCAGTGCGGTGCGGCATGCGGCGAGAGGCCCTCACCGCGCCTGCCGGGCTGAACCGCCAAGCCCTTGGGGGAAGGGAGGCCTTTTCAGTCCTGGCGGGAGTCTATCTCGCGGATGGTCCTGCCGTCATAGGCCTTCACCACCCAATGATCGTGGCCGCGGTTCTCGATGCGGATGACGCGCCCGGCCCCGGGCAGGACGTCACCGGGCTCGACGCTCCACAATCGTCCGCTGCCTTCCACCAGCGCGACATCCGGGGTGGCAAAGCGCAGCACGTAATTGGCTTCCGTGCGGCCGCCGGAATGCTTGTCGGCCGTGCGCGGCGGCTTGCGCATGGGCTCCTTCGGGGGCGCCTTGCCAATGGAGCCGGTGATCAGCATGTCGTCTATCACCAGGGGTTTTTCGCGGCTGATCTTGCGGGTTGGTGCTATGGCGACCTCCAGCCGCTCCGCCAGCGGGCTCTTGACCGGAACATGGTTCACGACCACCGTCTCCTCCACCGTCATGCCGTCACCGACACCGCCGGTGACCAGCATGTAGGCGGCAAAGGAAACCGATATGGCGGCGGCCACGACACCGGTGGAATAGGTTTTCGCAAACTGAACCAGTCCTGACATGAGATTCATTGTTTCAGTCCCCGATAGCGGATCTCGCTGCGCGCCACGTAGTTTATTGAATCAACCAGAACATCGTGAACCAGTTTCATGCCGAGGCGCTTGTTGACGTTTTCCTTCAGGCGCCGGGTGAGGCTGGCCAGGTCATATTTCTCGATGCGCTGAAAGTCGCGGACCGGGCTGCTGTATATGAGGCGAAACGCCTCGTCGACCAGGATGACGTCCGGCTTGATGGACATTTCCTTCAGCTTTTCCCCATCGACGAAATAGGCAAAGCGGGCCAGAACATAGCCCTGCACTTCGCCATTGCTGATCATGGGCACACTGACTACCTCGGTCTTGCCCTGCTCCAGGGTGGAGAACAGCTCCTTCGGCGCCACCTTGGCTTCCGCGCCGGCCCTCCATACCATCACCCCATAGAACGACCCCAGGGTGGCAAGGACGGCCCACAGGCTGACAAGTATGATTTTCACCATTTTCCATACCCGCGTGCCAGGTTGCGCGAATATGTGCCATCGGAGCGGTGCCGGCGTATGGATTCCTCGAGGAAGCCGGCGAACTCGCGCGTTGCTTCCAGGTGCAGCTCCAGCAGACGGGCATTTTCCGCCAGGGCCTCCTTCACACCGCTCAGCTCCTTCTCCAGCATGTCGCGCATTTGCCCGGAATCAGCATGCATGCGCTCCAGCCTTGACAGGTCGAGAAGCAGCAGATCCTTCTGGCGCACATAGTCCGCGAACCTGGCAAGGTTGTTATCACGCAGGTCGGCATTTTCCTGCTCCAGCACCACCATGAGCCGGGACAGCAGCTTGCCCAGCATGCCGGGCAATACCTCCGGCGCCTTCATGGTCTGCGGGTGAGCATTCATCAGGATACCTCCTTGTCACGCTTGCCTGTCACCGCTTCGCTGTCGAGCGTATCAAGAAACGCCTTTTCCATGCGCTGACTGACGCCCAGCGCATTGGCCGCTCCCGCCGGTCCGTCCGGGCCGCCGGCGCGGCGCACCAAGGCCTCGGCCAGCCCCATGCCGCCCCTGTGGGCCACTTGCGATGCTATGGCCCGCGCCATCAGGGATCTCCAGTATTCTCCGGCCAGGCCCTTGCCGAATACCTCGGAACCGGATCCGCCAAGCATGCCGTTGAGCATGTTCTCCAGCACCACCCCCTCCAGCTCGCCGAAGCTCTTGCGCATCTTGCCGGCGGCTGGCGCGGACTTGCGCTCCAGGGCGGAAAGGCGCCCGGGGCCCCCACCGGCGGCATCGGAAGCCGCCGCTCCCCTGGCGCCCGTGGCCGAAGTGCCGACGGGTTCGGGAGCGATTGCGGGCGCGCCCCTTGCATCCGGGGACATGCCAGCCAGCCTGAAGCTCTCGCCCCACTTGCCGCCGAGGGCATCGGCATTGGCCGCCCGCGCCGCCGCAATACTCCTGAGCTGACTGGCCGCTTCCCGCATTTTTTGCGGATCGGCGGCTTTCATGACGTCCAGTATCAGATCAGATGGAGGAGAAATGGACATGGCCCGCCCCATGCTTCCCGTGCTTGCTGAAAACCCGAATTATTCATTGGGGTTAACTGAAGCTTAAGGCGGCAAACTTGCGGCAAACTTGCGCCGGAGGCTCCTTTCACGCCTGCCTGTTGCGTGATGGGCCGATTGCCCTTTCCGCCATGTCCAGGAGTTCATCTCTTTGCCGGCTGTCATGCAGGTCGCGCTCCGCGTCACCGCTCAACCGCTCGATGCGCTTCATTTGCAAGTGACGGTCGCGCAGAACGGCTTCTCCCTGTTCACGCATGAGGCGGGTCTTCTCCGCCTGCCTGACCGCCTCGTCCAGATTGCGCCGCAGGAGGCGGGCCAGATCATCGGCGTGGAACAGCTCGCTGCCAAAGGCGGCGAACAGCGCCTCGCGGCGTTCCTCCAGCTGGCGCATTCTTGCTTCAAGCTCCCTGACGCGCCCTTCCTGGGCGCGTTTGAGGTGGCGCGCCGCCCGCAGCAGGCGCAGCAGCCTTTCATGCCGCCTTTGTTCCCTGTTGGACATGCTCTCACCCGTTGCTCAGCCAGTCCGCGAAACCGGCGATGAATACTCCGAACATCTCGTCGACCACGAAAAGAAGCAGAAACAGGCCGCCTATCATTATCAGGGGCAGGGATATGAAATAGGCGGGAATCTGCGGCGTCATGCGGTTCACCAGTCCAATGGCCAGGTTGACGATGACGGCATAGACCATGAATGGCGCTATGGCCTGAAGGGACAGGAAGGTGGCGCGCGACAGTTGTTCCGTGAGGCCGCGCAGATGGCCGCCCATGTCGGTGACGGCGCCGACGGGAGAAACGGCATAGGATTCCACCACCGCCGACAGGGCCTGCACGTGCAGTCCGGTGGTGAAAACCAGCACGGTGGCGGTAACCATTATCAGCGAGACCAGCGCGGGCACCGGCTCCTGCCCTTCCGCCGGCATGCCCGGAAAGTTGCCCATGCCGATGAACTGGGTCAGGGCGGTGGCGAGAAATTCGAAGGCCAGGAAGAACATGCGCCCCATCAGGCCCAGGGCCAGTCCCTTCGTCAGTTCCACCCAGACAAGCGTCAGCAACTCTCCCGCCGATGGCTCGGCGGCGGGGGGCGTGGCTCCTTCCGCCTCGAGCAGCAAGGGGGCAAGCGCGGCGGTAACGCCAATGGCCAGCAGCAGGCGCGCCATGACCGGCAGGCGCATGGTGGAATAGCCGGGGAAGACCATTATCATGGCGCCGATGCGGCAGAAATAGAGAAAGGCCCACAGCAATGTCTGGGTCGTGAAGGGCATCACGAAATGCTCCCCAGCACCTCCACCTCGACACCACGGGCTATCTCCAGTTGAGAGAGCACCGGAAGATTGGGGAACAGCCGCTCTGTTATCATGCGCACGAAGGGCCGGGCATCCGGCGCCGTGACCAGGGCGAACTCATGCCCCTCGTCCATCAGCCTGCGAATGACCCGCGTGGCGTCCTGGGAGAATTCCTCGATCATTCTCGGGTCGATGTTGAATTCGACGATGCCGCTGTCATCCCCCCTGTGAATGCTCTCGTGGAAGGCAAGATCCCAGCGATTGCCCAGGCGCAGGGTTTTCAGCGGGCCGTCACCGGCAAGGTCGCCGCAGATCTGGCGGGCCAGGCGCAGGCGCACGTGCTCGGCAATCTGCTCGGCACGCCGCACGTGGGGCGCAATCTCGGCGATGGCTTCCAGTATGATATCCAGGTTGCGGATGGAAACACGCTCCGCCAGCAGCAGCTTGAGCACTGCCTGAATGCCCGAATACGTCACCTGCGCGGGCACTATCTCGTCGATGAGGCGCTGGTATTCCGGCGGCAGCCTGTCGAGCAGCATGCGCACGTCGCGATAGGACAGGAGCTGGGCCAGGTTGTTGTTTATGGTCTCGCTGAGGTGGGTGAGCATGACCGACATTATGTCCACCGCCTCGAACCCCTCCACGCGCAACTCGTTGCGCAGGTTTTCGGAAACCCAGCAGGCCGGCATGCCATAGGCGGGCTCACGGGTTTCCTCGCAGGGCACGGAAGGCTTCGTTCCGTCGCCGGTTATCACCATGATCTCGCCGATGCGCAGCTCATGACCGGCCACCACCGTCCCATGCAGCCGTATCTGGTAGGCCTTCGGCGGGATGTCCAGGTCGTCGGAGAGGCGGATCTCCGGCGTAACGAAACCATAGCGCTCGGCAAACTTGCGCCGCATGCGGCCCACCCTGTGAACCAGTTGGTCATGTTGCTGCATGAAATGCAGGGAGAGCTGCTTGCCGAGGCACAGTTCAAGGGCCGGTGTTTCCAGGGAATCCTGCAGGGAGTTCTCGCGCTCCTCGTCCTGGCGCGCCTGCGCCTCGTCCTCGCGCGCCTGCTCTTCCTCCCTTTCACGCACCGTTCGCTGGCTGATCATCCAGCCAGCGGCACTCATCAATGCCCCCAGCACGAAAAAGGGCAGAAACGGCAACCCGGGCAGCAGGGCGAGCAGGAACATCAGAACCGCCGCCACCATGAGGGCGCGCGGATAGCCGCCCAGTTGATGCAGCACTATCTTTTCCGCCGAGCCCTTGTTGGAGCCCTTGGAAACCAGCAGGCCGGCGGCCAGTGAAACGACCAGAGCGGGTATCTGGGAAACCAGCCCGTCCCCCACCGAGAGGCGGGTGAACACGTCCGCCGCCTGCGACAGGTCCATGCCGTGGCGCGTGGCGCCGATTATTATGCCGCCGAAAATGTTGATGGCGGTTATCAGGAGCCCGGCTATGGCGTCACCACGGACGAATTTGGAAGCGCCATCCATGGCCCCGAAAAAGGAGCTTTCTTCCTCGAGGATGCGGCGGCGGCGCTGCGCCTCCTTCTCGTCTATGAGACCGGCGGAAAGATCGGCGTCGATGGCCATCTGCTTGCCGGGAATGGCATCCAGTGTGAAACGGGCACCGACCTCGGCTATGCGCGTGGCGCCCTTGGTGATGACGAGGAAATTCACGATCACCAGAATGCCGAAGACAATCAGGCCGATCACGAAATCGCCGCTCATGACGAAGGTTGAGAAGCCGCCGATGACATAGCCCGCGGCGGTGACCCCCTCGTGCCCATTGGCGAGGATGAGGCGGGTGGAGGCGATGTTCAGCGACAGCCGCAACATGGTGGCTATCAGCAGAACAGTGGGAAAGGCCGAGAACTCCAGCGGCTCGCGGATCCACAGCGCCACCATGAGAATGAGCACCGACAGCGATATGGAAACCGACAGGCCCAAATCTATGAGAGGGCCGGGGATGGGCAAAAACAGGATGACCAGGATGACCACGATGCCGATGGCGAAGCCCACATCGCGCTGATAGCGCCGGGCCTCGGTCACGGCATGAACGGGCTTGGTGGTTTCTACCAGGGCCACCCTAGAACCCCTTCTCTATGCGGGCATATACTATGCCCGTGAACTTTTGCAGCTCCGCTCCCATGAATGGCGCGGTTGCTATGATGACGAGCAGTATGATCACGATCTTCGGCACGAAGGTGAGCGTGACTTCCTGCACCTGGGTCAACGCCTGGAACAGCGCGATGGCGATGCCTATCGCCATGGCGGACAGAACGGCCGGGCCGGCGGCGGTCAGCACGACCCACACGGCGGCCCGAACCAGATCTAGGGCGTCGGCCTG
>CAZXTT010000146.1:0-4358 GCA_964643775.1 uncultured Rhizobiaceae bacterium
GCGGGTGGATTCGGCCATCTACGGCGGCTACGTGATCCCGCCATATTACGACTCCCTGATCGGCAAGCTCATAGTCTATGGCAAGAACCGCACCGAATGCCTGATGCGGCTGCGCCGGGCGCTGGGCGAATACGTCATATCAGGGGTAAGAACCACCATTCCGCTGTTCGAACGCCTGCTCAGGGAACCGGCCATACAGGACGGCCTCTACGACATTCACTGGCTGGAGGAGTGGCTGGAGCGCAACGTGGAGACGCCGGAAGCGTAAGGAACGCTCCTTGACAAGAGGTCAGGGGCGGCGGATGGCGGTGACGGGGCCTCCGCCCTGATCGGCGATGCGTTGCATGGCGGTGCGCAGGGGTTCCGCGACCACCCGCATGTGGTGGCCGTTGGCGTGGATCATGCGCTCGCCGTCGAGCATCATGGCCACGTGGCCCTTCCAGAAGATCAAATCGCCGCGGCGCAGGTTGCCGCCTCCGGCCAGTTCCACCGGCAGGGGGGCGCCGATGGAAGCGGCCTGGGGGACGGAATCGCGCGGGATCCCCTCGTGGCCGCTCATCGACAGGGCCATCTGGACGAGGCCGGAGCAGTCGATGCCGGCGACGGTGCGCCCGCCCCACAGGTAGGGAGCATGGATGAACATTTCCGCCACCGCGGCGGCGTCCGTCATGGGGCTGGACAATGGCCGCATGTGGCTGGCCATCACGTAGCCGCCGCCGTGGGCCTCGTGCAGTCGCAGGAACCTGCCGTCGCAGGAGGCGGCGGCCACCGGCGAGCCCATGAACAGCGGGCGCGCCGGGGCCGACTTGATGTCCGGGCGGGGAAACACGAGGGTGCGCGGGAAGACCGGGGTATGGGTGGGCGCGGGCCCGGCAATGCCAACCATGGCGGCAGGCGCGAAGCCCTCGTAGCCGTCATGGGCGAGGCGCAGGCGCACCCATTCGCCCGCTTCTTCCAGGATGTCCGCCGCCTCGCCCATCAGCGCCTGCGAAACCTGCTGGCTGTCCGGGCGCGGGGCTTCCATGAGCGGGGCCGCCGGAGCCGTGATGCAAAAAGCGCCGCCGCTCACGGGGAAGCCCCCAAGCTGTCGGCGCAGCCGGTGATCATGCTGGCCAGCCGGTCCAGATAGAGCGCCCCCTCCACCGTGCGGTGGATCAGCACGTTGCGCTTGTCGTTGGGGTCGCGGCGGCGCATCAACAGGTTGTGGCGGCCCATGGCGTTGAGCGCGCGGGTTATGACCGGCTTGGTCACTCCCAGTTTTTTGGCCAGTCCGCGCACCGTGTGCGGCGGCGGGTCGAGATAGACGGTGAGCAGTATGGCCAACTGGCGGGCCGAAAGGTCGGGGGCGTCGTCGTGCACCATGGCCAGTGAAACATCCCGCCAAAGACGCAGGGCCTCGCTTTCCGTCAACTGGGCCATTTGCCGCCTGCCTTCGCGCTTTTGTTTCGCCTCCGTATCATTCAAGCGCATTTTTGCTGTCATGGCAACAAGGCCGTGCTGGCATGGCGGCCGGGGCTTCCCTCCATGTTACCATGCGTCATGTTTTCTGATTATTATGCTGTTCCACATAAGAGTATATTAAGCATGCTTCACACTCCCATGAAATTAATCCAGCGCGAATGGGCATGTTTACTGCTCATTAATTGGTGGCGGGTAAAGTCGATCGTGGTTCAGGGGTGATCCGGCCAGGAAAAATCCGGATTGCCTTCATTGAAGAGCCGTGTGCTAAATGTGAGTAAAGATCCAAGGAGTAACGGATATGAACAAGATTGCCCGTTTCGTGAAGGACGAGTCCGGCGCCACCGCCATCGAGTATGGCCTGATTGCCGCCGCCATGGCCCTGATGCTGGTTGTCGCCATGCCTCCGCTGGCCAACGCGCTGAAGAACGTGTTCGGCAAGGTCGAGACCGAGCTCAACAACTACAACCCGTCGTTCAGCTAAGCCGCCGGGTAAAGGTTCAGCGGCCCAAGGCCGCGAACGGAAAGCCGCCAGCCGAAAGGCTGGCGGTTTTTTTTTGTCCGTAAAATGCGAAGCGGTCATTTCTTCTTCGCCAGCAGGTCGCGGATTTCCTCCAGCAGCACTTCCTGCCTGGGCGGCTCCGCCGGGGCCTCTTTCTCCTCTTCTTCCTTCTTGCGCATCTCCTGGGCCTTGTTCAGGGCCTTGACGATTAGGAAGATGACGAAGGCGATGATGATGAAGTTCACCGTCACGGTGATGAAATTGCCATAGGCCAGCACCGCGCCCTGCTTCTTTGCTTCCGCCAGGGTGGTGGCGGTAACCTTGTCGGAAAGGGCGATGAACATGTTGGAGAAGTCCATGCCGCCGAAAACGGCGCCGACCATGGGCATGATGATGTCATCGACCAGCGACTTGACGATGAGCGAGAAGGCCCCGCCGATAATCACCGCCACGGCGAGATCGACGACGTTGCCCTTCATGATGAATTTTTTGAATTCCGCGAGCATTGCGGTTTTGCCCCCTTTGACTTTGATGTTGAAACGAGACCGGAGAGCCCGATGGCAACCAGCCAATGGCCATGCTAAATTATACCGCATCACGAAGCAATCAGGTTATTCGCAGGAATCCAGTGTAATGCCCCGCCTTTCATACGTCTTTGACGAAGATACCTTCCTGGCCGCCAATCACGCCATGTGGTGGAAGAAGCGCAACAGCACGCGCACTAAATACCTGGGCTATGCCTTTCTCGCCGCCTTGCCCATTGCCGCGTGGCTGGCCGTCAGCAAGGGCATGTTCTTTACCCTCGTGGCGGCGCTGGCGGTAAATGCCCTGCACTGGTTCTTCGACTGGCCGCTGACCCGCGCCATCGCCCGGCGGCGCTTCGCCTCCATGCCGTCGAGCAGCCAGCGCATAAGCTGGGACATAAGCGACAAGGGCCTTAGGGTATCCAGCGATGACAGTGACGGCGGCCTGATAAAATGGGACATGCTGACGGACGTATGGGAAAGCCCCCATGGCTTCGTGCTGTCGCAGCCGGGCAACGTCCATCACTGGCTGCCCTTTTCGGCCTTCGACAGCGATGGCGACATCGAGCGGATGCGCGGCCTCATCGCCCGCCACTTTGCGCGGAAGCAAGGATCCTGACCCCCTCGCCGCGCAGGAAGTCGAGAAATGCCTGGGCCACCAGCGACAGCCGCTTGCCGCGCAGGTGAACGGCGAACCACTGCCGGCGCAGCGGGAAGTGCTCCACGTCGAGCACCACCAGATCGCCGCTTCTCAGCTCGCGCGAGATGTTGTGCAGCGGCAGCACCGAGACGCCAAGGCCGGCCAGCACCGCCTGCTTGATGGCCTCCGAGGAGCCAAGCTCCATGGTCGGGCGCACCGTCAGGCCGTGTTCGGCGAACAGGTTGTCCACCGCCAGGCGCGTGCCCGACCCCGGCTCGCGCACCAGGAAGCGCGCCTCGGCCAGTTGCTCCAGCGACACCCCGCGCAGCCAGCGCAGGCGGTGGCCGGGCGGGGCGACCACCACCAGCTCGTTCTCGAGGAAGGGATGGGCCTCGACATCCAGCCCCGCCGGCACGCGGCCCATTATGATGAGATCGTCGTCGCCGCTGCGCAGCCGCTCGATGACGCGCGCCCGGTTGGTGACCGAAAGGTAGGGCTCCACCCTCGGGTGTTCCTTGAGGAACTCGCCGAGCAGCCGCGGCAGGAAATACTTGGCCGTGGTCACCCCGGCTATGCGCAGGTCGCCGCGCACCTCGCCGGACAGCGCGTGGCATTCCTCCTCCAGCCGCGTCAGGCGGTCGAATATGTCGCCCGCCGCCGCCAGCAGCTTCTCGCCCTCCGGCGTCAGGCGCGCCTCGCCGGATATGTTCTCGAACAATTCCGCCTCCATGGCCTCGGAGAGCTTCTTCACCTGCATGGAAACGGTGGGCTGGGTCAGGTGCAATTGCTGCGCCGCGCGCGTGTAGCCGCCGAGGCGGGCGACGGCGGCGAATATCTGCAATTGGCGGATGGTGATGCGGCGGGCGAGGCGTCCGGGCTTCGGCATAGATTTTCCTCTATGGCCAATATCGAAACTATCGATTTTCCTTATAGGCAAAAAGATGCTTAAACGCCAGCCCAAGGATGCGGCAACATCCACTCATTCATTTGTCCGCGCCCCTGAATGACGGGGGAGCACTCACGAGGGAAGCTCAAGGGAGCCATTCATCATGGATCAATCAAGCCGTTACGCCGATCTTTCGCTCAAGGAAGAAGATCTCATCGCCGGTGGCCGCCACGTGCTGGCCGCCTACAAGATGAAGCCCATGGAGGGCTTCGGGCAGGACTACCTTGCCACCGCCGCCCACTTCGCCGCCGAATCCTCCACCGGCACCAACGTGGAAGTGGTCACCAC
>CAZXTT010000147.1:0-3459 GCA_964643775.1 uncultured Rhizobiaceae bacterium
CCTTCCTCCAGGTGGTCGGCGAGCAGTGGCTCGCCCATCAGGTAGCGGGCCGTGTTGGCCGCCCCATTGTGTTCGGAGGATGCCGTCTCCACCGCTTCGTCCCAGTCTTCCGGCTCATAGGTGCCGCGGCCGATCCACATCAGGGCCACCAGCCGCGCCTGCTCGCCGCGTGACAGCGCCTTGATGAAGGCCGCCAGGGCCTGGCGCGCCGGATCGTTGCGCATCGCCTCGAGCACCGCCTCGGCGCTTTCCTCGCCGGGATGGCTGCGGTCGAATTCCTCCCATGCCCCCACCTTGGCCTCGATCTCGCGGGCGCGCACGATAACCTGGGCCACCTTGTCGGGTGATAAGTCCATCTTTCGCGCCATTTTTCCGATCCTTTCGTTTAGCGGGGTCGGGTGGTTGCTCTCCTTTGCTTTCGCCTGTCTTCGAGCCTGCATGCCGCGGCGTGTCATCGCCATGACATCCGTCAACCGCCATCATGCCACAATACGCGCCGCCGCGCCAGATGGCCCCTTCCGGCGCTTGACAAACGCCCCCCGGCGGCGCTCATTGTCCGCTCATCAGGAAAAGGCAACTTGGGGAGAAAGCATGACCACGGCATTCATATTTCCCGGGCAGGGCAGCCAGAAGGCGGGCATGGGCAGGGAGCTGGCGGAAGCATTCACCAGCGCCGCCGATGTTTTCGCCGAAGTGGACGAGGCGCTGGGGCGCAAGCTCTCGGACATCATCTTCAACGGCCCGGACGACGTTCTCACCCTGACCGAGAACGCCCAGCCGGCCCTGATGGCCGTCTCCATGGCCGTGGTGCGGGTGCTGGAGAATGATTTCGCGCTCAAGGTGGCCGATCATGCCGCCTATCTGGCCGGCCATTCGCTGGGCGAATATTCCGCCCTGTGCGCCGCCGGGTGCTTTTCGCTGGAGCGCACCGCCGGCCTGCTGCAAACCCGCGGGCGCGCCATGCAGGAGGCGGTGCCGCCGGGGCAGGGGGCCATGTGCGCCATCCTCGGGCTGGAGCTGGAGGCGGTGGAGAAGGTAACCGGCGAGGCCGCCGCCGATGGCGAAACCTGCGAGGTGGCCAACGACAACGCCCCCGGACAGGTGGTCGTCTCCGGCCACGCGGCCGCCGTTGAGCGCGCCGCCGAAATGGCCCGCGAGGCGGGGGCGAAGCGCGCCGTCATGCTGCCGGTTTCTGCCCCCTTCCATTGCTCGCTCATGGCTCCCGCCGCCGAGGCCATGGCCGCGGCCCTCGGCGAGGAGGCCGCCAATCCCCCCGCCGCGCCGGTGGTCGCCAACTATACCGCGCGCCCCGAGACCTCCCCGCAAGAGGTGGTGGACAACCTGGTGCGGCAGGTGACCGGGCGCGTGCGCTGGCGCGAATCCATGGCCTTCATGGCTGGGCAGGGCGTTGACCTGTTCGTCGAGCTGGGGGCGGGCAAGGTGCTCACCGGGCTGGTGCGCCGCAATGCTCCCGGGGCCAGGGGCATGGCGGCGGGCACCCCGGCTGACATCGAGAAACTGGCCGAAACACTGAATGGCTGACACGCGCCGCGAATCCGGATAGGTTCCGGCTCACGGGATGTTCACGACAATCGAGGGGTAATTCTTCCATGTTCGATCTCGGCGGAAAGACAGCTCTCGTCACCGGCGCGACCGGCGGGCTGGGCGCGGCAATCGCCCGCGCCCTGCACGGGGCGGGGGCCACGGTGGTGCTATCCGGCACGCGCGAAAACGTGCTGCGGGAGCGCATGGACGAGCTGGGCAACGAGCGTGTTCACGCCGTGCCCGCCAACCTCTCCGACATGGAATCCGTCAAGGCGCTGGCCGCCGCCGCGCAAGATGCCGCAGGCGCGCCCGTCACCATACTGGTCAACAACGCCGGCATAACCCGCGACACCCTGGCCATGCGCATGAAGCCCGAGCAATGGCAGCAGGTGCTCGATGTCAACCTCACCGCCGCCTTCGTGCTGTCGCAGGCGCTGCTCAGGGGCATGATGAAGGCGCGCTTCGGGCGCATAATCAACATAACCTCGGTGGTCGGCCTCACCGGCAACCCCGGGCAGGCCAACTACGCCGCCGCCAAGGCCGGGCTGACCGGCATGAGCAAGTCGCTGGCCCGCGAGGTGGCGGCCCGCGGCATAACCGTCAACTGCATCGCCCCCGGCTTCATCGAGACGCCGATGACCGACGCCCTCAACGACAAGCAGAAACAGGCCATCCTCGCCCAGATCCCGGCGGCCCGCCTGGGCCAGCCCGATGACGTGGCGGCGGCGGCGCTTTACCTTGCCTCCGACGCCGCCTCATACGTCACCGGCCAGACCATCTCGGTGAACGGCGGCATGGCCATGTGCTGACGGGCGGTTCCCGGAAGCGGCGGCACATGCCTGCCTTTCCATGATGCGGATTGTCTGTCCCTGCTTCCGGGGCATGGGGCATTTCGCCCCGGGGGCAGACACATTCTCGTCATAATTGCTATGTCTACACCCCCCGGCGCGCACTCCACGGGGAGTGCCTTTTGCTTTGCCAGGCAAGACAAGCAGTATGACCTGAAAAACAACAACCGGGGATCACATGAAAAGCCTCTTCAAGTTCGCCGCCGCGCTGGCGGCCGCCGCCGTGCTGGCCATTGGCGCCGGCGAGAGCCATGCCAATGTCGGCAAGAGAATCTACAAGACCAATTTTTCTTCTTCCTTTTCCGGCAAGCGGGCTTCCGTGGTTCGCAAGGCCAGGACTTCCCGCCAGCGCTCCAGTGGGCGCCTGCCGCGCTCCCGCGCCGCCGGGGTGCAGGCCTGCAAGGCGGCCGCCCGCAAGTTCGGCGTGCCTCTTAGCACCGCCCTTGCCGTGTGCCGGCTGGAGAGCGGCTTCCGCTGCTCGGCCATAGGCCGCGCCGGAGAGATGGGCCTGTTGCAGATCAAGCTGGCCACCGCCCGCGGCCTCGGCTATCGCGGCTCGCGCCGCGGCCTGCTCGGCTGCTCCACCGGCGCCTACTGGGGCATGAAGCACCTGTCGCTGGCCATCCGCAAGGGCGGCGTGTGGAAACACAACCAGGGCCTCGGCGCCAAGCGCCCCAGCCGCGCCGCCCGTATCTACGCCCGCAAGGTGGCCTCCCTGCGCCGCCGCTACTAGAATCCAGGCACACGAGCCCCCCCTAAGGGATTTTCGTCTGCTTCAGTCCCCTCTGGAACAAGGCGAAAACAGGCCGCCCGGCGGACTTCCGGGCGGCCTTTTTCATGTCTGGATGCATCTTTTCCCGCCCGTCCCTGAAATGCCCTATAATGGTGGTGACTTGGGAAAAGCGATGAAATCGGCCACGGAGTTAGTGATGAGCGAACCATCCATAGGGCTGGCGCTGGGCGGTGGGGCGGCGCGCGGGCTGGCTCATATCGTGGTGCTGGAGGCCTTCGACGAGCTGGGGGTCAAGCCCGCCGTGATAACCGCTTCCTCCATGGGGGCGCTGGT